>JALOTU010000221.1 GCA_025457725.1 Verrucomicrobiota bacterium | reverse complement strand
CTCGTGAGCAACGCCTCGGAGTCCATGCCGAGCGCGGCGGCTTCTCTCGACGTGTTGGCCCCGGGTTCGTGCTATCCCGCTCCGGCGGGACTGGTCGCCTGGTGGCGGGGCGAGAGCAACACGTGGGACAGTGCCGGGGTCAACGATCGTTGGCAGCGCGATCCCAGATTCGCGGCCTCGACGTTGACCTATACCAACGGCAAGGTGGGTTCGGTGCTGCAACTTGTCGGAGGACCGCCTGTTTATGTGCCTTCCGAACCGGAGTTGAACGTGGCGGCCGGTCCCGGGCTCACGGTGGAGTTCTGGCTGGATTCAGCCATTCCCTCGTCCTTTCCGGTTCTTAGATGGTATCCGCCTCAGTTCACAGGATTAGGCTTCACGAAGCTTTCTAGTGGCAGGGTGGTTGTGGAGTATCCGGACTCGAACGGACTCCGGCAGATATTTATCTCCCCATCGAGTGTTTTGGGCGGTGGGGGTTGGGGGCATTTTGCCTTCACCTATGATCGTGGTTCCCAAGCCGCGACGATCTGCGTCAATGGGGTTGAGATCGCTCATACCAACCTGGATCTTGGCATGCAGGCGACCGAGGGACCGCTGGCGTTCGTTCTGCCCCCATTCGCCAGGATCGACGAACTGTCCATTTACAATCGCGCCTTGTTGGTCCCGGAGATCCGCGCCATCTACCTCGCGGATGACCAGGGAAAATGTCCATCCAACCCGGCATGCGTGCCGGCGACCCCGGACATGGTGGGGTGGTGGCGCGGAGAGTCCAATACGCTCGATTCCGTCCGGTCGAATCATGGTTTTCAAACGAACCGTTTCGGACCGCTTGTGTTCGCGCCGGGAAGAGTCGGGTCGGCCTTTGACCTCAGCACCCGCCCCGGCTACCTGACGGTTCCCGCCGCGCCGGAACTGGATGTGGGCCGCGAGGACGCCTTCACGTTTGAAGGCTGGGTCGGTCTGAACCCCGCGCGGGCGAACTCACCCGGTGCGCTGCTGGCGTGGCATTCCCAGTCCACGGGGCTCCAATCCCATTTCACATTGTCGCTGAGGCGGCAGGGTACATATGCCTTCGACGCGGTTCTTGCAGCCAATTACGTTGATGCGACGGGGGCGACCCAAGCCGTCAGCGGTGTGGTCAGCGGTGTGAATTACGGTAACCCGCCGGACTTCGTTTGGTTTCATTATGCGGCCACCTGCGACAAAGCCACCGGGCTCGCGTCCTTGTTTTTAAATGGCCGGCAGGTGACGGAGACCAAACTTGGGTCGTTTGCGCCGGTGACTTCCGGCGATCTTTATTTTGGATTGACCCCGCTTTTCGGAAGCCCCCCTACCGGTCCGCCTCTGCTGGGATTGATGGATGAGACGGCGCTCTACAAACGCGCGCTCAGCGCGGAGGAGATCGACGCGATCTACCGGTCGCACGCCGGGCGATGCGCGGACGCTCCCGTCATTCTCGCCCATCCGGATTCCTTGCGCGTGAACGAGGGGGCGGACGCGGAATTTGCGGTTGTGGCGGCCGGCAACCCACTCCTGCGTTACCAATGGCGCAAAGACGGTGTAGCCATTCCAAGCGCCACTGGCGACTCCCTGACGCTAACCAACGTGCAGCTCGCCCAGGGCGGATCCTATTCGGTCGTCGTCTCGAACAACTTCGGGATGGCGATGAGTTCCAACGCGGTGTTGACGGTCAACCGTTCCCCGGTGGCCGATGCTTCCGAGACGCCGACACTGATTGTTCACGCCGGTGGGGAGTGTTGTCCGATCGGGTCCAACCCGAACGCCGCCATCGTGCTCAACGGATCCCTTTCCTCCGATCCGGACGGGGACTCGCTTTATTATGTCTGGTCTTTGGCGGGAACACCCATCGCCACCGGCATGGTGGCGGTGGTCTCACTGCCTCCTGGCACTCATGTCATTGATCTGGTGGTTGATGATGGATTGGCGGAGGACACCGATTCGATTGCCATCACCATCCTGACAGCCGGACAGGCGGTCGAACAACTGATCGCGCAGGTGGACGAGGCTGGAGTTCGGCACGAGCGACCCTTGATGGCGAGCCTGGAAGCCGCCCTGGCCTCCATTCAGCGCGGCAACTGCGAGTCGGCCACGGGCCAGCTTCATGCGTTTCTCAACAAGGTCCGGGCGCAGGTGGGGGACTCGGTTCTGGGAACGGAACTGACCGGGGCTGCCGACCGGATCCTTGCGGCGCTCGGGGCGGAGGCCGGCGGCCGCCTGCCATGCAAGATCCGGTCTTTGAAGTGTCACCCTGATGGCGGGATCCGCCTGCAATTCAGCGGCGTCGCCGGCGGGGTATACCTGATTGAAGCCTCGACCAACCTGACGGATTGGGAATGCATTGGGGTGACGTGTCCGGACGCGGATGGTCAATGCGATTTTGCGGATCCGGGCGCGGGGGCATTGGAGCGGCGCTATTACCGGGTGGTGCGACCTTGAGCCGGAATCGTGCTGCAGCCGACGGCGTAAGGAGTCGGTGCGGACGTCGGAAGCACTCCTGACGTCGTGCGCCACAGGGCAGCGGGGTGTTTCGGCGTGTTGTAGCCGACGAGGTGCGGAGTCGATGTGTGCGCCCGAAGCACTCCTGACGTCGTGCGCTACAGGGCTGGGGCAGGGAGACGGTTCAGGGGCCCGATGCGCGATGGCAGCCTTCGGCGGATTCTCTCCACGAACGGGCATCTTGCCGCCAAAACGGCTGCAAGCGTCACTGATGCGGGTGATGAGTTGGATCCTGGCTTTCAATCCTTGATTTCAAACTCGTTTCCGGCAAATCTTCAACTTCTTGTTCGCCCCGCGGCGAAGCGATGCTAGAAACCCTGGACCAGATATTTGTCTCCATGAAGCACTGGGCTGTCGGATTGTTTCCCGACATGCTCCAGCCGCTGGTTTCCGGCGCGCTCTCGGTGGCCGCCATCATCGGGGTGTTCGGAGCGCTGTTTGCCGTCACCACGATCTTCGAGCGCAAGGGTCTGGGGCGCATCCAGAATCGGCCCGGTCCCAACCGGGTGGGTCCGGGCGGATTTCTCCAGTTTCTGCCGGATGGCATCAAGGCGCTGATCAAGGAGGACTTTGTGCCGCAGGCGGCGGACAAGGTGGTGCATTTCCTGGCGCCGGTGGTCTTTCTGATTCCGGTCCTGCTCGCCTATGCCGTCCTGCCGGTGGGGCGCAACATGAGCGCGGTGGACTTTGACGCCGGGATTCTGTTCTTCTTCGCCGCCGGCGCCTCGACGGAACTGGCGGTGTTCATGGCGGGCTGGTCGAGCCGGAACAAGTATTCGCTGCTCGGCGCCCTCCGGGCCATTGCGCAGATGATCAGCTACGAAATCCCGCTCATTCTCGCCTCGGTCACGGTCATCATGATGGTGGGGTCGCTGAATCTGAACGCCATCGTGCAGGCGCAGGAGGGATACCACTGGGTGCTGCCCCGCTGGTTTGTGCTCACTCCCTGGGGGTTTGCCGGCTTTTTCCTGTTCTTCATCGCCGCCATGGCGGAATCCAACCGGTCGCCCTTCGATCTGCCCGAGGCCGAATCCGAGCTGGTGGCGGGCTATTTCACCGAGTATTCCGGGTTCAAGTTTGCCCTGTTCTTCATTGCCGAATACTTCGGGATGTTTGCTGTCAGTGGACTGGCGATCACGCTGTTTCTGGGCGGCTGGAACGCGCCGCTTTCGTTTCTGACCTGGGTTCCCTCGTATGTCTGGTTCTTCGTGAAGTTGATTTCATTGATCTTTCTCTTCATCTGGGTGCGCGGCACGGTGCCGCGGCTGCGGATGGATCAACTGATGAACTTTGCCTGGAAATTCATGCTGCCCATGGCCTTGATCAACATCGTGGCGGCGGCGGTCTGGCATTACATGGGGGGCGGCTGGACGCGCTGGCTGGTGTGCACGCTGCTGGTGGTGGGCCCGTATGTGATGCTGGGGCAGGCACTGCTGGAACACAAGCAGGTTTCCCGGAGAACCTATCGCTTCGCCGACTGAATCCCTCGCGTGAGTCCTGTATTCATCATCCTGGCCCTGGTGACCTTCATGGCTGCTGCCGCAGCGATGACGCTCCGTCATCTGGTGCATTGCGCGCTGGCCATGGCGGTGAGCTTTGTCGGGCTGGCGGCAATCTATCTGCAGCTCAACGCCCAATTTGTCGGGTTTGCCCAGGTCCTGGTTTACGTGGGCGCGGTGGCCATCCTGATCGTCTTCGCCATCCTGCTCACCCGCAGCGGGGAGGTGTCGAACGATTCGATCGTGGCGCCCGGCTGGGTTTGGGGTGTGGGGATGGCGGTGGTGATCTTTGCCGTCATCGGCTGGGCGGTGTTGAACAGCCCGGGGTTGCCGGTGGAAGCCGCCGAGGCGCCTGAGGTCACGGTCAGGCAGATTGGAAACGATTTGATGACCCGTTATGTGGTGCCGCTGGAGGTCGTCGGGTGCCTGCTCACGGCGGCGCTGATCGGGGCGGTGGTGATTGCCCTGCGAGACCGGGAGGGTGAGCCATGACGCCGTTGCAAGGATGTCTTCTACTCAGCGCGCTGCTGTTCGCGGTGGGCTTTGCCGGCGCGGTGAGCCGGCGCAATGCCATCCTGGCGTTGATCGGCATCGAACTGATGCTCAACGCGGCCAACCTGAACTTCATAGCCTTTTGGCGGTACGGCGAGCACGGGGGAGGCACGGGGGGGCTGATGTTCGTGGTATTTGCCATAGCGGTGGCGGCGGCGGAGGCGGCCGTGGGCCTGGCATTGATCATCGCCCTCTATCGTCATCTCAAGACAGCCAATCTGGATGAGGTGAAGGGGTTGAAGGGATGAGCTGGATTGCGAGAAATCTCTGGTTGATACCGGCGCTGCCATTATTGGCCGCGGGGTTGACCGCCCTCATGCCGCAACGCATGAAGAAGCCGGCCGCAGCCCTGGCGATCGGGTCCATGGCCGG
>JALOTU010000220.1 GCA_025457725.1 Verrucomicrobiota bacterium | reverse complement strand
GGCGCCAAGAGCATCGGTGAGCCGGCGAATGAGATTCTCGCGCCGGCGATTGCGAACGCGATCTTCCACGCCACGGGCAGGAGGCATTGTGCCCTGCCGATCCGTTCGGGCCCGCCCCCTGAACCCACGCCCTGCGAGGAGAAGTGCCAATGAAACTTCATGTCAACGGAAAGCAGGTCGAGGTGGATGGCGCGGCGCTGGAGATGCGGCTGGTCGAATTCCTGAGGGAGGAGCTGGATCTCACGGGCGTCAAGAATGCCTGCGACATCGGCGCCTGCGGCGCCTGCTCCATCCTGATCAACAACGAGCCGTTGAAGATCTGCATCAAGCGGGTGAAGGACTTCGAGGGCAGCCAGATCCTGACCATCGAAGGCCTGGCGGCGCCGGACGGCACGCTGCATCCCCTGCAGCAGGCGTTCGTGGATTGCGGCGCGATTCAATGCGGCTTCTGCACCCCCGGCATGGTGATGACCGCCCACGCCTTCCTGCTGAAATGTCCGCGCCCGACGCGCGACCAGATCCGCAAAGCGATCAATGGAAACCTCTGTCGCTGCACCGGCTACCAGCAGATCATTGATGCGATAGAGAGGGCCGCGCCGCACTACCCGTCCGGGCTTCAGGCCGCTGCATCCGCTGAATCCCCGGTTGGCAGCGCACATCCGGAAACCGCCACCCTCTCGACTGTGGGAGCGAGCTGATGTCCCACCGGATGGCGGTCCGCGCACGCTTTAACCCAATATGAACACCCTCAAGAATCAACTGGAGACGCTGCAGTCGCTCCAACTCAACAGCCACGGCCGGGACTTCCTGCTGACGTGGGAGAAGTCGGCGGACGACATCCGCGCGCTCACGCTGGTGGCCGAATGCCTGTCCGAACTGCACCGGGCCGGGAAGCCGTTCCGCGTCTACGACACCGGGCTGGCCATATCGATCTTTCGCGACAACTCCACCCGGACGCGTTTCAGCTTTGCGTCCGCGGCGAACGCGCTGGGCCTGGGCCTGGTGGATTTGGACGAGGAAAAGTCGCAGATTGCCCACGGCGAAACCGTCCGGGAGACGGCCAACATGATCTCCTTCATGGCCGAGGTCATCGGGATTCGCGACGACATGTACCTGGGCGAGGGCAACAAGTACATGCGCGAAGTCTCCGCCGCGGTGCAGGAAGGCTTTGAGCTGGGCGTGCTGCATCGGCGGCCAAGCATCATCAACCTGCAATGCGACATCGATCATCCCACGCAGGCGATGGCCGACCTGGTTCACCTGAAACAGCATTTCGGTTCCCTGGAAGCGTTGCGTGGCAAAAAGATCGCCATGAGCTGGGCCTATTCGCCGAGCTACGGCAAGCCGCTGTCGGTGCCGCAGGGCATCATCGGCCTGATGACACGGTTCGGCATGAACGTGACGCTTGCGCATCCGGAGGGCTATGATTTGATACCGGACGTGGTGACGCTGGCGCGCGAACAAAGCGCGGACAGCGGCGGGCGGTTTGAGGTGGTGTCGAGCATGGAGGACGCCTTTCGCGATGCGGACGTGGTGTATCCGAAGTCGTGGGCGCCCTACAGCGTGATGCAGCGGCGCACGCCGCTGCTGCGGCAGGGTGACCGCGCGGGCTTGAAGGCGCTGGAGCAGGAGTGCCTTGCGAACAACGCGCGCTTCAAGGACTGGGAGTGCGACGAGAAAAAGATGCGGCTGACGCGGCAGGGTGCGGCGCTCTACATGCACTGCCTGCCGGCGGACATCTCGGGCGTGAGCTGTGCGCAAGGCGAGGTGGCGGCGGGCGTGTTCGAAAAACACCGCATCGCCACGTATCGCGAGGCAAGCTTCAAGCCGTTTGTCATCGCGGCCATGATCCTGTTGTCCCGCGTGAAGGACGTTGCCGGCCTGCTGCGGAAACTGGCCAGGGATTGATATGTCGAAACTGATCAAAGAACTTCACCCGGAGGTCATCCGGCGGACCGCTGCACGCTGCCGCGAGCGTGGCATCGTCCTGCCGACGTTTGCCCAGTTGCGAAACCCGGAGCTCATTCCGCCCGCCCTCGTGCGGAAGCTCGACGGGGTCGGGCTCTGGGATGTGAACCCGGCCAATCTGTTCCGGATCACGTGGAAAAACGACGTGGAGACGGGTCGCTACGGGGCGGTGAATTTCATCGAGATGCCGCCCGCCCTCACCGGCGTGAAGGCGCGGGTGATCGGGCTGGTGGGAAAGTACTTTCCGACCGGCGCGCACAAGGTCGGCGCGGCGTTCGGCTGCCTGGTGCCCCGGTTGGTCAGCGGCGAGTTCGATCCGGAGAAGCACAAGGCGGCGTGGCCGTCGACGGGGAATTACTGTCGCGGGGGCGCGTTTGATTGCGCGCTGCTGGACTGCACGGCCATCGCGATTCTGCCGGAGCAGATGTCGCGCGAGCGCTTCGAGTGGCTGAGGCAGATCGGGGCGGAGGTTATCGCCACGCCCGGCTGCGAATCGAACGTCAAGGAGATCTACGACAAGTGCTGGGAGCTGAGGCGCGATCCGGCGAACATCATCTTCAACCAGTTTGACGAATTCGGTAATCCCATCTTCCACTACAACGTGACCGGACCGGCGATCGAGGAGGTGTTCGCCTCGCTGGGCGGAAACCCGCGTGCGGCCGTCTTCGTTTCCGCCACCGGCTCCGCCGGCACCCTCGCGGCGGGCGATTACCTGAAGCAGCTGCATCCCGCGTTGAAAGTGGTGGCCACCGAGGCCCTTCAGTGCCCCACCTTGCTCCTCAACGGGTTCGGCGACCATCGCATCGAGGGCATCGGCGACAAGCATATCCCCTGGGTCCACAACGTCCGCAACACCGACGCGGTCGCCTCGATCGATGACGAGGATTGCATGCGGATTTTGCGGTTATTCAACGAGCCTGCGGGGCAAAAGCATCTGGCCTCCCTCGGCGTGACCTCCCGGGAACTGGAATCGCTTCCGCTCCTGGGCATTTCCTGCATTTGCAACCTGCTGGCGGCCATCAAGGCGGCCCGGTATTTCGAACTCACGGAGCAGGATGTGATTTTCACCGTGTTCACGGATTCAACGGAGCTCTACCGCTCGCGGCTCAAGGAATTGCGGCGGGAGCGGGGTGCCTACCGGGTCGCGGATGCGATCGCCGACTTTGCCGGACCGCTGGCGCATCAGGGAGTGGATCACTTCAAGGAATTGACCTATCCGGAGCGAAAGGCGATTCACAACCTGAAGTATTACACCTGGGTGGAGCAGCAGGGAAAGACCAGCGAGGAGTTGAACGCGCAATGGGATCCTGAGTTTTGGCGCGGGATGTTTGAGGGCGAGGTCGCGTATTTTGACGAACTCATCGGCGCATTCAATGATCTCGCGGGATGGCCCCGTTGAACCCTCCGTCGCGCAGCCCCCGGCCGGTCGAGAGATCGTTCGCATGACCCCTCCCGTCATCCCGGCCTTGACCATCCCGGGGCTCGCAATGGCTGAAGGCAGTTGCATTCCACGGATCCTCGATTAGTCTGCGGCCATGCCAAACCAGCCAAAACCTGTTGGAGACCCGGAACTTGACAAGGAGATTCGGGCTCTGATTGCCCGGCAGGGAGGCGGCCACAATGAGGAGATCGTTGCCGATCTGGTGGCCAACTCGCTGAAACTGCTCAAGGACGTGGAACACACCGGGGATGCCAAGGTCATCCAGATTGCCCTCCGGGAACTGAGATACGCCTTCCGTTTGTTCGCGCCTTACGCGAGCATTCGAAAGGTCACCATCTTTGGCTCGGCCCGCACCCAGCCCGACAAGCGGGAGTATCAGCAGGCGGTGGAGTTCGGCAGGAAGATGGTTGATGCAGGCTTCATGGTCATCACCGGCGCGGGTCCCGGCATCATGCAAGCCGGCCATGAAGGCGCCGGCCCCGAGCGCAGCTTCGGAGCCAACATCCGGCTCCCTTGGGAGCAAAGCGCCAACCCGGTGATCGCCGAAGACAAGAAGCTGGTCACGTTCAAATACTTCTTCACCCGCAAACTCACGTTCGTCCGGCACTCCGACGCCATCGCCCTGTTCCCTGGCGGCTTCGGCACCCTCGATGAAGGTTACGAGGCTTTGACCTTGATGCAGACCGGCAAGAGCCAGCTGATGCCGCTGGTCCTGGTGGACAAGCCGGGGGGCACCTACTGGAAGACCTGGGATCGCCATGTGCGCGAACATATTCTGCGGGATGAACTCATCTCCCCCGACGATCTCAACCTCTACCAAATCACGGACAATACCGATGAGGCGGTGCGCATCATCACCCGGTTCTACCGTAACTTCCATTCCACGCGCTTCGTGAAGGATTTGATGGTGATCCGGATGCACCACCCGCCAACGGATACCGCCATCGCCGCATTGAACGAGGACTTTGCCGACATCATTGTCGGTGCGCCGTTCCAGCGTATCAAGTCCACCCCCGAGGAGTGTGACGATGAGGATCAGGCGTCCCTCCATCGCATTGCCTTCGGCTTCAACCGCCGTGACTACGGCCGGTTTCGCCAGTTGATCAACCGGATCAACAACTTTTAGCCGTTCGGCGGGCGGCCGGCTGGACAAAGGGCTGGTCTGCCCGCGTATCGCAGGTCATTGGTTGCTCGCACACGGTCGCGCATCAACCCGGAAACCCTGCAGACTCACACCGGGGGTATCTGCGCAGGATACCCGCCCAAGTCGCCTCCGGTGTGTCTCGACAGGGGGCGTCCCCCGACTGTATGGTTTCACGATGAAGTCCGTTGCACTCACCGGTCCCTTTTCAGGCGTGACTCGTGCCCGCTCCCAAAGCGGGCAGGTGCCGACCGTGGATTGCGTCATGGCCACGGAGCGCGCCGCGGCGTTCACCCGGCGCAGCATCAAGACCAGCGCCAAGCTGTCCGGGTTGAAACTGGTGGTCTCCATGATCGACCTGACCACACTGGAGGGCAGCGACACCCCGGGCAAGGT
>JALOTU010000219.1 GCA_025457725.1 Verrucomicrobiota bacterium | reverse complement strand
CTCCGCCATGGCGACACGGTTTCCAACCTGCGCCACCGACCGATCCGGTTGCTGGACCACATCGGCCAGCACCTGGTGCAACTGCTGGACGGAACGCGGGATCGTGAGAGTCTGCGGGCGGAACTGGAACGCGCGGTGAGAAACGGCCAGTTTGCGGTCTACCGGGAGGGCAAGCCCATCGCGGAGATGGATGACGCGCTGAAGGAGCTCGATGACCATCTGGACTTGAACCTCACCAGTCTGGCTCAGGCCGCCTTGCTGGTTTCTTGAAAGGGAAAGCGAATACCCTTGGCCACTTCAGATGCCCATAACCGGATTGTTGTGGGCCAAAAGCCCAGTGCCCGAAAAACCGGTACATGCACTTTTCGACCCCCATGAGGAAGTCTTTGCAAATGAAATAGACGTGCTGAGCAGAGTGCTGAGCATGACCGCCAACAGGATGAAGAAGCAGCGATTCAAGGTTGGGGCCATGCTATCATTTTGGGGCCGTCAGTACCAAGCATGACGACCGGAAACCGTGCGGCCTGGGTGGAGATCAGAAGCCTAACCTATCAACGGATTTCGAGCATGCGAACGCCCTGCTCGATCCACGCACAGATCTGTGGCAGTTGCGGCATAAACCAATGTCGTAGCGCATCGTTCGAAGTGTTCCCAACACGCAACCAAACGATCACCGGACCGGCCTCCGTCTGCTGCCCGCGCATCTGAAAATCTTCGTCCTTGGTGATTAGGGCGGCGCCGACGGTCAACGCGTGGTTCCAGATTTCGCTGTCGTCGGCTTCACGCAAACCCACTTCTCGAACCGCCTGCGCGTCGTGTCCCGCCTCTCGCAGCCACAGGGCAAGAGCGGGTGGCAGTTGGGCGTCGACGATGAATTTCACCGTGTGGCCACCAGGACTGGGTGATCAAGTTGAGCCGCAGCGTATTCAATGCACGCCTGGATATCATCGGCTTCAAGGTCAGGATAATCAGCCAGGATCTCGGCTTCGGGCACCCTTGCAACGAGAAGGTCCAGCACATCCTTGACGCGGATGCGCATTCCACGAATACAGGGACGCCCCCCGCATTGCTTGGGATTAAATGTGATACGATCCGCGTATTTCATGCACTCACCGTAGCGGATGCCAGGCCGTTGCTCAAGCTTGTCATACGGGCTTGATCGGATTGTTGTGGGCGTATTGCCACTTCTTTCCACCGGCATGGCTTGCCGGCCTGCAACGCCCCCGGCTACCAGGTGGGAATGCGCTCCTCGAGTTCCTGGATGTGTTCCTTCCGGTCATCCTGATCCAGCCAGCCTCCCGTCTGATATTCCGCTGCCAGCTTCCGGACATAAATGAGGTACTTCTCGCGCTGATCGAGCGGGAGGCTCTTGGGCGGCAGCGGCTTTGCCTCGCGCGCCTCCGCCGAGGTCACTCTCGAATCCGACGGTTTGAGGATGTTGAACCAGACCAGCAGTTTTTGCAGACTGGCATCCAGGGTGGCGAGCTTTGCCCCGTCCCGCTGCTTGTCGGCGAAGGGTTGCGCCCAATCCTTCAGCCGGGCGAACGGAGGTTTCGCGACCGTTGCCTTGTCCATGGCCCCCAATCGATCCAACACGCCGCGCCAATTGCCCTGGTCTTTCATTGCCTGCAGTTCCGCCAGTGCGGCCGTCTCGCTTTTAGCGGCGGAAATCACTTGCTGAAACGGGGCCTTGCTCGCGTAACTCCGGGATTGGAGTTCGGCCACGAAGGCATAATCCCCGGCGGCCAGTTGCTGCCGTGCCGCATCCAGCGCCGACTGCTCCTCGTCCGCCTGTTTTCGAAGCTTCTGGAAAGCTTCCCCGGCGGCGTGTTTGTCGCAGAGGTCAATCACCCCGGCGTAGTTGCCGCGCGCCAGCTGAGCCTCGGCCTGGACCAGATCGGTGGTCTCGATGATTCTGGCCTGGGCGCTGGCCTTGAGCTGTTCGGCGGCCGCGACGCCGGGCTTTTGCGCCAACGCCACATTGGCCTGATCCAAAGCCGCCTGCCATTCCCCCTTCGCAAACGCAGCCTGGCCGGCTTCCATCGCGGCCTGATAGATACGCTCCTTCTGCGCCGTTGCGGCGGCAGCGGCCATTTGGTTTTCGGCATCGCTTTTGAGCTTGGTCGCCGCCGCATCGTTGGGCTTCAGCGACAACGCCACCCCGGCCTGATTCAATGCGCCCTGCCAGTCGCGGTTGCCGAACGCCTTTTGTGCGGCGGCCATCGCCGCCTGGTATCTGCTGTCTCTCTCGGCCGCAGCAGCGGCTCCTTCCAATTGCGCCTGGGCGTCGGACTTGAGTTTCGTGGCTGCGGAATCGCCTGCCTTCAGTGCCAAGGCCGTTTGCGCCTGATCCAAGGCCGACCGCCATTCACGGGCGCTGAAGGCCTTCTGACCTGCGGCCATGGCCGCTTGATAGTTGCGCTCCTTCTCCGCGGTGGACTCGACCAAAGCCGTGGCGTTGCTCTTGAGCGTTGCCGCCACGGGATTTCTGGGTTGCAGCACCAGCGCCCGTTCCGCCATCTGGATGGCGCGTTCCGGATCGTTCTGGTTGAGCGCCGTCTGTGCAGCCTCCAGGGAAGCTTGCAGATCCTCTTCCTCCTGCTGCACCGCCTGCTGAACCGCCTGGGTGGGGGTTGCCACCGGCGGGATTGCCGCGCTGGGTCTGGGCGGCGGGGTTTCCGTCTGCTCGGGTTGACGGCCTGTCTCCGCCTTTCGCAGCAGGACAAAAGCGCCGATACCGATCAGGATCAGGACGACAGCGGCGAGGAACAACCATTTGAGCCCGCTCCGGCTTTCCCCCGAAGCGGATGTATCCCCCGGTCGCACCCGGGAAGCGGCATTGGAAACTCCAGCGGCCGGTTTGGCCATGCGCGTCGGCTGCGATTCATCTCCCATGAAGTCCGCCTCCGCCTTGGATAATCGGATCTTCAGTTCCGGTTCGACGTCATAGGGGATCTGAGTGGCCAGAGGCAGGGCAATGGGGGAGGCCTGCAGGCAGAACAGCTCTCCACCCGCCGGTTCACCCAGCACCACATCCAAAAAGCCGGAACCGGTTCGCGCGAGCAGAAGAATCGAAAGATCGGCCGGCAGGACGCAGCGAAGGAACTGCAACCAGAGCAACTGGCCTCCCGCTTCCGTTTCCCCGCACAGCGGCACCCTCAGGTGAAACGATGCGCCGACATTCTTCGACGCCCCCTGCCCCGGCGTTCCGAGGCCGCGTTCGATTTCATGCAGCACGCGGAGCAGGCCAACGCGATTCGGACCGAGTTCCGGGTGGTTCAGGAACGCCCGCCTGAGCTCGGGCGAGATCAGGAACCGCTCGGCGGTGCGGGCTTGGGCTGCAAGCTCGTCCAAAGCGGCCTGGGAGGTCCGGCAGGCCTCGGTGACCGCTTCGGCGGTTGCGGCCTGCTGGCAGACACCACGCAACCTTTCCAGCTCGGAACTGGCGGCGGCCACCGCTGCGCCCGGCGCCATCCCGAAGCCCTCGACACAAAGCACCATCGGATACTTGGCCCGGCCCCGGCCATCCTTCGAGGACCACATCAGCCCGCAGATCAAACTGCCGGGCCGGGTCCAGAGAAAGGAATGATCATATCCCTCCAGACGCTTCCCGGGCTCGAGTTTCTCCCAGACTCCCGAATCGATCTGCCCGCCGATGCCGGAGACGTAAATCATCTGCTTCGCATCCGCCAACCCCTCCGTGTTCACCCCGATTCCAGGAAGGTGATCATCCCAGCCCGGGTGCTTTCCGAACGCCGCCAAAGCCAGGCGCGGTGCTGCCGGGCCGGCTCCGGAACCTTGTTCCTGATTTGATCGTCCCATGGCGTCAGTGCATGTCGTCCATCATTTGCGCGGCCAGTCCTCCACTTTGGGCAGGGGGCGCTTGAGTCGGACTTCAAAGGTCGCATCGCCGCTCAGCCCCTGCTCACGGTCCTCCAGCGGAATTCGCACCCGCCAGACCTGCCCTCCGGCGTTTCGTTCCGCCCGGCCTTCCTCGATCAAGCGAACCAATCCCCAGGAGCTGTAGCGCACCGGAACCTGCTCGGAAGCCGCGTCGCTCTCGAGCTTGCGGAAGCGGAGGGTGATGCCGCTGTCGAGCGGCCCTTCGCCGATCAGGAACGGCGCGGTGGCCCGGGTCAGATCCTTCCAACCGGACGGGCTCTCCAGAAACTGGATCTGGGACACCCGATACACCGAGAGCACATCCCGCCCCTTTTGGTCATCAGGAGCAGGTGGCACAAACCAGATCTCCAAGTCCCCCACTCGTCCCCCATCGACCAAGGCGTTGGCCACCTCGAAGGAAGGCGCCTTTTCGAGACGCTCCATCAGCGGCGTTCGCGGGAGCTTGGCCCAGACCGGGTTCCGCAATTCCTCCTGGAACGCCTGGGCATCGTGCTGAAAGGCGACGACATCCTTCAGCTCCATCTGCCGTCCTGAGGAGGAGAGAAACACCGGGAATCCGAGCCGGCTCAACAGTCGGTTCACCCATTCACCGGCATACTGGTTGACCAGGTTGGCCTCGGCATTTCCGAGAGAATTCTTCAGCGCATCCAACTGCTCCGGCTGTCCTCCCTGATAGGCCGCCAGATCCACGCGGACCCGATCCACAAAAGCCACGGCATTGGTCAGCTCCTGGAGATTTCGCGACGGCATGGTGTCCAGCCGGCTGGAAACATAGGCCGCGTAATCGGCCACATATCGCGAGCGCAGCTGGGTCTCCGCCTGACCCGCAATCTGCGTGCAGAGCTTGGTGGTCCGAATCCTGAATGGCAAAGGAGGCCTTGGCCAGGTCGCAAGCGCCCTGATAAAGGGACCATCGCTGCTCGACCTGGGGCTGCAACTGTCCGGGGGCGGGCCCGACATATTCCTGATCGAGCTGTTGCAGCTGATTGCTCCGGGCCATGAAACTGCCCGACACCTTCGCGACGGATTCGGACTGGAAATCCCTGAGCATGTTCCCGATGTCGGCAAAAAGTCCGCTGGTTCGTTCCGTGTCCGGCAAGCCTGAGGCGATCTCCTTGAACATGGCTTCCGATGCCCCGCGCGCCTGCCGTTCCAACCCCAGATATTCGGCTGTGAGGTTGGTGACGGGATTCTCCAGCCCCTCCTTCGAAGCCTGGACCAGCGCCCACGCGTTGGAAACCTTCGTCCATGCCGGTCGCAAGCCGGATTCCATGGCGGCACAGGCATCGTCGCCGCCCTTGAGCCACTGCTGTTCGGCCGGAGCGAACTTCGCCAGCGCATCCACCAGAGCATCCAGCTGATTGACCTCGCCCTCGATGCGCGCCTGGCTGGCCACGCTGGCCGTGCGATAATTCTCCAGCCCGATGCGGATGGCGGCGTTGTCGGACAAGGTTCCCCCGCCCAACAAATGCGGCGGCGGCCATTTGCCCTCGCCGCTCCCGCCCTTGGAATAGGTCCACTCCATGACGGCCACGAGATTGGTGTCCGGCGCCGTCACATCGGATTCCGTCAGGTAGCTGAGGAAGGACTGCAGGTAATCCGAGGCGGCATTGGTCTGCGACAGCACGCCTCCGGAGGCATGCTTGTCCGCCTCCAACCGGATCAATGCGGTCAGCGCGCGCTGATATCGCTCCAGGGAATCCTTGTCCGGTTTGGGCTGGCGATTGATCATCTTGTTGCGGGTTTGTTCCACCAGCGGCTTGAGGATGCTGGTTTCGAACAGGATTCTCTGGCCCGCGGCGCGATCCGCGTTGATGCCCAGGCTGACCGGTTTGAAGATCCACCCGACATTCAGGTTCCTGCCCGCGAGCTCCTGCAACTTCGACTGATACTCCACCAGCGTCAGCCCGCCCGATCCTTCCACAATGTTGGTCGAGGCCATGGTGAAGAGGAACGGATCATTGATCCCGGCCCGGACGATGCGGTTGGCCCAATCCCCCCGGTCATTCCAGCCGATGGCTCCCGCTTTCCAATACGAAGCCTCCCGGCCCACCTTGCGCTGGAGGTTGCGGTAGCCGAAGAACGCGAAGCCCAGCACCAGCAACAGGGCCAGGCCGGCGCTGCCAAAAATGGCGAACTGCCGCTTGCGCAGCAGTTGCAGGGTATTGGTCGCCCGCGTCACCAGTCCGCTCTCGCGAAACACCTTTTCCACGAACAGATCCCGCAGGAAGAACGCGCGATCCCGTTGCCAGCTGCGCTCCTCCGGCAGATCATCCACCGGCAGCCCGGTGGCCAGCGCGATGGCCTCATCGAGGGCCTTGCCTTCACGCATGGAGGACGTGAAGTAAATGCCACGCAAAAAGACCGGCTTGGCGGACCATTCACCCGCCACAAAGATCGTCTCCAGGTAACGCTGGAGACGGGGCGCCAATCGCAGCAGGCTGTCGGTGAGGGCGAATTTGGAATCCGCCTCATCCAGCGCCCGCGCGGCCGCCGGGGCCTCTCCCAAAGGCCGGGCCTTGAAGAACATCTCCGTCTCGCCTCCCAAACGGCCCGCGCTCGATCCGCCGCGCAGCAGCGCCAGCCGTCGCCGCCGCAATCGGTCCACCATGCTCTTCAGATGCTGCGGCACCAAATCCGGACGAAACGGCGCGTCCAGAAGGTCGGGATTCGACCAGCCGAACATCTGGTGCTGCAACATGGGATCATCGATGCCATCGAAAAACTCCCGGAACCCGATCAACAGATCGCTTTTGGTCA
>JALOTU010000218.1 GCA_025457725.1 Verrucomicrobiota bacterium | reverse complement strand
GGCCTGGGCGCCCCACGGCACGCGTCGGGCCATGCGCTGGAACTCGATTTCCTCCACCAGCACCCGGGCCTCCTCCTCGTCGGTGTCGAAGGCGTGCAGCGTGATGCGTTCGCCACGTCCCTTGGCCGACCAAAGGGTTTTGCCGCGGCGGCGGACATTGTTTTTGATGATGGCGTTGGCGGCGTCGAGCACGGTGGTGGTGGAGCGATAATTCTGCTCGAGCTTCACCACCTTGACCTCGGGATAGTGCTTTTCCATGTCGAGCAGGTGGGCGATTTCCGCGCCCCGCCAGCCGTAGATACTCTGATCATCATCACCCACCACGCACAAGTTGCGGTGTTCGGCGGTGAGGAAGTGGACCAGCTCGAACTGGGCGCCGTTGGTGTCCTGGTACTCATCCACCATCACATAGCGGTAGTGGTCACGGCAGGCGCCGAGGGCCCCGGGATGTTCCCGGAACAATCGCAGGGTCAGGAGAATCAGGTCGTCGAAATCCACCGCGTTGCAGGCTTTGAGGGCGGATTCGTAGCGGGCGCGGACATGCTGCATCATGGCCTGCACCTTGTCGTCCGCCGCCGGTGATCCGGTGGTGCCGTTGTTCTTGTCGCGGCTGAGCAGGGAGAGCACCGCGGCGGGGTCCACCTTGTCGGCTTTGCTCGCGATCTGGGCCAGCACCCGTTTCATGGTGCTGAGCTGGTCGCTTTCATCGTAGATGACGAAGTTACGCTTGAAGCCGAGCTTTTCGATGTGCTGGCGGAGAATGCGTACGCAGAGCGAATGGAAGGTGCAGATGGTGGGGCGTGGGGGCTTGGGGGTTTGGGTTTGCGCATTCTCCTCCGGGCGGCGTGGATTCGGAATCAGTTTCCGGACACGTTCCTGCATTTCCCGGGCGGCTTTGTTGGTGAACGTGACCGCGAGGATGTGGTTGGGGTTGATGCCTTTGCGGATCAGGTTGGCGATGCGGTAGGTGATGACGCGCGTTTTGCCGGTGCCGGCGCCGGCGAGAATCAGGACCGGTCCACGGAGGGTGTCCACCGCCTGACGTTGTTGGGGGTTAAGCGTGTGGAGGTCGAGCACGGGGCGCGTGGGAGCTGCCGCGGAAGGCTGGTCCGGGGAGGGTTGAGGCTGTGGGGTGCGATCAGGGCTTGCCGTAGGCCTGTTCCACCACCCGTTTGAGACTGTTTTGTTCCGCGATCTGGATGATGGCCATTTCCCGCTTCGCATTCTCCGGCGAGTCGCTGGCATGGGCGGCGTTGACCATGACCGTGGATCCGAACTCGCGGCGGATGGAGCCCGGGGGCGCTTTGGAGGGATCGGTGGGGCCGAGCACGTCGCGAATTTTCCGGACGGCATCGATGCCCTCGTAGACCAGGGCGATGCACCGTTCGGATCCCGGGTTGGCGCGTTCCGCCTCGGGGCATTCGGAAGGCGCGCGTCCCGACATGAAGCGGACGATGTTCTCGAACTGGTTGTCGCCGAAAGCCGGGCCCAGGAGATCTCCCAGACGGGAGGAAACCTCCGGTGAGAGGGCGAATCCGAATTCCTTCTCCACGGCCTCCTTCGCCTTGGCGGCCACCATGTCCTTGAGTTTGGTGCGAAGAATTTCGCGGACGGGACCGTAGAACTCGCAAGCCTGGTCCACGCTCATGCGGTGCAGCTTGATGCCCACGATGTAGAGTCCGGTGCGGGAAAAGAAATCGATCATGTTACCCGGTCGGCCCGAGGAGAACCGGAAGTTCTCCGGCTTGATCAGGACCAGGGTGCGTTCCGGTTGCTGTCCGGGTGGGAACTCGTTGACGTTCTCCAGCACGCCGCCATCTGTGTCCGAGTAGCGCGCCCACAATTTGAGCCGCTGCTCCGCCTCCTCGACGGTGGGTGCCGCGAGCACGGCGGGCTCGAAGTGTCGCACCGAGCCGTCGTCCTCGGTGACCAGGTCGCCATAGGTGTCGCGGATCGTTTCCCCGCCGCTGCGGCCGGGGGCGATATGGCCCACGACGGCGAAGGTCTTTCGAACGGCGTCCTCCCCCCGGAACACGAGCATCATTATCCGTCGTCGCCGGCCGGTCTTGGGATCCGGGCCGAAGCGGGTAAGCACATAATCGCGAATCAGCTCCTGCATTCTCCGATGCTCAGGATTTTTGTCCCAGATGATGGTATCGGCGTATTCCCGGGTCAGTTCGGCGCTTGGGGCGAACATGCGCGCGGCGGCCAGATCCAGCCCGGTGCGGGCGATCAAGCGGCTGATGATACCGCCGGTGCGGGATTTGAGCAGGGAATAGGGTGTGATGATGACGTAGGATAATTGTTCGGCCATAAAAGAGTTCAATGGGGGGAGGTCGGGGCAGTCGTGTCGGTGCCGGGAGCGGTCGGGTTTTCGGATTTCCGTCCCATGATCTTGAACATGACCGTGCTGCAGGTCGGGCATTTGCCCTTGATGGCCCTCCGGCCATTCTTCATCGTTTCTTCAACAGCTTCGGAGATCTCCTTTTTGGCTTTGCACTTGACGCAGTATCCTTCTGCCATGATTGGGTCCCTTTCAGGCGCTACATGCGCCCTGATTTGTGGCCGGAGCTTATGGGCGGCCGCGCCTGTCCGTCAACAGGTAAACTCCCGGGCAAGAGGTATTGAATGCACTCTAAGTCATTGAGGAATAACCAATAAGGACCGTATTGGCGATTGAGCCCAACCGTCAGACAGTGGTGGGTGTGCCGGGCCTGGCGGTGGAGTGGATTGGTTTGCGGCCTAGATGGCGGAGCCTCTAATTGCCGGGTGCTGTCTTGGGATCGCAAGAACCGAGCTCACGGTTTATCGGCGGGCGGTTTGGATTCGGTGGGTGGGTTTCCGTCAGGCCGGCCTCTTCCCGCAGCATTGTCTTGAGAATTTTGCCGGTTGCGTTGCGGGGCAGGGCTGCGACCAGGCGGATTTCCCGGGGTTGTTTGAAGTCGGCGAGCCGGGTTCGGAGAAACCGGCCCAGCTCGGTTGTATCCAGGTGAAACCCGTCCGCTGCGACCACGAACGCCAGGGCGCGTTCGCCTCGTTTGGGATCTGGCACCCCGATGACCGCGGTTTCCTTCACCCCTTTGAACTCGTAGATGGCCTCCTCGATCTCGCGGGGATACACGTTGATACCGTTGACCAGCAGCATGTCCTTTTTGCGATCCGTGATGAAGTAATACCCGTCCTCGTCGCGGTAGCCCACGTCTCCGGTCCGCAGCCAGCCGTGTTGGAGGGTGGCGGCGGTTTCCTCGGGTCGGTTCCAATAGCCCAGCATCACGTTACCGCCGCGCACACAGATCTCGCCCACCTCTCCGGTGCCCAGCTGTCTGCCGTGTTCATCCTGCACGCTCATTTCCACGTTGGGGATGGGAGGTCCGATGGATCCCGCCTTGCGCCGTCCCCGCAACGGGTTCTTGCTGACCACCGGGCTGGCCTCGCTGAGTCCGTAGCCCTCGAGCAGCGGGGTATGGAACTTCTCCTCGAAATCTCTCAGCACCTGGACGGGCAGAGGGGCGGAACCGCTGATGAACACGCGGATGGGGAGTGGCCCCTTGAGCGGCGAGGCCACGAGGCTGCGATACAGTTGGGGGATGCCCGGCAGGATCGTGGGCTTATGGGTGAACAGCTCCTCGAGGAGACTTTTGAGCGGGCTCAGAGATTTGATCAGGACCATGGTGCCGCCCGTCAGCAGGGGCATGAACATTCCCACGGTGAGCATGTAACTGTGGAACAGCGGCAGCAGCACCGCCATTCGATCCCCCGCCTGGGCTTCGAGGATGATTCGGCAGCTTTCCACGTTGTGGAGCAGGTTGCCGTGGGACAGCATCGCGCCCTTGGGCCGGCCCGTGGTGCCCGAGGTGTAGATCAGCACCGCCAGATCCGGCTGTGTACGTTCCGGCCACGTCTCCTCCGCAGTCTGGTCCACCGATCGGAAGACGTCATCTGCCTGGAGGACCTTCAGCGTCGGGTGGACTTGCGATAATGCCGGTGCATGCTGCCCCAAGTCCGCGTCCGTGATCAGCACGTTGGATTGGCAATCCTCCAGGATGTAACTGACCTCACCCGGTTTGAGGAAGCTGTTTATTGGCACCAGCACGCCGCCGGCGCGGAGAACGGCAAAGGCGCAGGGCACGAAATCCGGTCGGTTCTTCATCCATAACGCCACCCGATCGCCGGGTCGCACCCCCAGTCCGGACTTCAGGCGGGCTGCCAGGCCCAGGGCGGCATGCATCACCTGGGCGTAGGAAAACCGGTCCTGGGCCCAGAAAATGGCTGTTTTGTCCGCCTGCGCGCGGGCGCTGGTTTCGAATGCCTTGAAGAGGTTCACGCGCAACGGTGTAAGTGGTTGTGATGTCGCAGGCAAGCCTTTGAAATACCTGGAGTTTCCGTTCGCCTTCCGTTCCCGATTTCTGTATCCCTGCGGCCACTTTTGTCGTGATTGATACCGAGCAGGACTTGAAGAGACTGATTCCGAAGGTTCAGGCCGCCCCGTGGGCAGCTGTGGACACCGAGGCGGACAGCCTGCATGCCTACCCGGAAAAGCTCTGTTTGATCCAGATCAGCATTGAGGGGGCGGATTATCTCATTGATCCGTTGGCGCAACTGGATATTGCCCCGTTTTTCGCCGCGCTCCAGGGGCATGAAGTCATCTTCCACGCGGCGGATTACGATTTGCGGCTGCTGCGCAAGCATCATCAGTTTGTTCCCCAATCCGTTTTCGACACCATGCTGGCGGCGCGGCTGGTGGGGCTGACTCAATTCGGCCTTGGCCACCTGGTGAACACCCTGCTGGGTGTGGAACTCGACAAGGCTCCCCAGCGGGCGAATTGGGCCATCCGCCCGCTGACTGAGCGGATGAGTCAGTATGCCGTCAACGACACCCTGCATCTCAAACGGCTGGCCGACAAACTCCGTGCGGACCTCCAGGCCAAGGGGCGGCTCGACTGGCATCGGGAGTGGTGCAACCGCCTGATTGCAGAATGCGC
>JALOTU010000005.1 GCA_025457725.1 Verrucomicrobiota bacterium | reverse complement strand
AACCACCCGAAGTATGTCTTCGAGCAAACGGACCTGCGCCACAAGGACGCCGTGCTGGCGGTGGTCAAAAAACATCAAATTAACCGGGTGATGCACCTGGCGGCCGAATCGCACGTGGACCGTTCCATCAGCGGCCCGGGCGATTTCATCACCACCAACATCGTCGGCACCTTCAACCTGCTCGAGGCCTGTCGCGCCTGCTGGCTGAATCCGCCATCCGCCATCCGCCATGCGCCATCCGAGGCGCGCTTCCACCATGTCAGCACCGACGAGGTTTACGGTTCGCTCGGGGCCACCGGCCTGTTCACTGAGACCACACCCTACGCGCCCAACTCCCCCTACTCTGCCAGCAAGGCCTCCAGCGACCTGCTGGTGCGCGCCTACCACCACACCTACGGGCTGCCGGTGGTCGTCACCAATTGCTCAAACAACTACGGCCCCTATCAGTTTCCCGAGAAGCTGATCCCGGTGGTCATTCAAAGCTGCCTGGACCGCAAGCCCATTCCCGTTTACGGCGACGGCATGAACATCCGCGACTGGCTGTTCGTGCGGGACCACGCCGAGGCGCTGTGGAAGGTGCTGATGCAGGGCCGGAACGGCGAGACCTACAACATCGGCGGCCACAACGAGTGGGCCAACATCCGCATCGTGGAACTCATCTGCGACCTGGTGGACGAATTCAAGCCGGACCTCGGCGGCAACACACGCCAGCTCATCACCTTCGTTACCGACCGACCGGGCCATGACCGGCGCTACGCCATCGATGCCTCCAAGATTCAGAGGGAGCTCGGGTGGAGCCCCGCCCACACCTTCGAAACCGGCATCCGCGAGACCGTGAGGTGGTACCTCGACAATCAACCGTGGGTGGTCGCGGTAAAGAGCCGGGCCTGACGTCGTTGCTCCCGGAATGTTGAAGGGACATCCTCCAGTCCATGATCCGTTTCCTGCGTTTGCGACCACCCTTGCGGATTGAATCAAGCCTCCCTGCGAATGAAGTGCTCCGGCGGCTACAGGCGTCCTTGCGGGGGAGCGAGGCCCGCATCACCGGTACGTTCTCCGGCAACTTTGTGGTCCTGCGCATCGGCGAATCCCGGCAACATTTCGGTTCGCCGCAATTGTCCTTTGAAGTTGAATCCAGAAATCCAGGTTCGTCGTTGACCGGCCTGTTCATGCCCATGCCCTCCATCTGGACGGCCCTCATGGCACTCTACGGCTTGATTGTGCTCGGAGGATTCTGCGGCGGGGCCTACGGATACTCGCAGCTCCAGATCGACCACCCGCCGCATGCGTTGTGGGCGGTGCCCGCCGCGCTGTTTCTCCTCCTGCTGGTCTATGCCGCCGCCTGCGTCGGGCAGTGCCTGGGCCAGGAACAGATGGAGGAACTGCGGCAATTTGTGGAGCAATCACTGGCGGTGGAGGCTTGAGTCCGGGCAACGGGACCGAACCGTGCGCGAACTGAACGGGCGCAGGACAACGGGATTCTCACGAGTTGCCACTCGCTTTCCACCGTCCACGGGCTATCCTTGGCCCTCAACGGTATGGCTGCGGCGGAACAACAATTCAAACCGGAACACTTCATCAATCGCGAGTTGAGCTGGCTGGAATTCAACCAGCGCGTGCTGGACGAGGCCATCAACCCGGAAACCCCCCTGCTCGAACGAATCAAGTTCTTCTGCATCGCCAGCTCCAATCTGGACGAGTTTTTCGAGGTGCGGGTGGCCGGCGTCAAACAGCAGATCGAAAGTGACGTGGTGGAACGCACAGTGGACGGGTTGACCGCCACCGAGACGTTCCGCGCCATCTCCCGGCGCGTGCGGCGGATGGTGGATGACCAATACATTCTCTGGCGGAAACAACTGGTGCCCGCCCTGTCCCGGGCCGGCATCCGCTTCCTGAAAATCCAGGATCTCAAGGGCGCGGACCGGCAATGGATCGACCATTATTATCGATCGGAAGTGCTGCCGGTGCTGACCCCGCTGGCCATTGATCCGGCGCATCCCTTTCCCCAGCTGCTGAACAAGTCGCTCAACATCATTCTGCAACTCGAGAAGAAGGAGGGACGCAAGACGCTGCGTTACCAGGCCATCGTGCAGATCCCGCGCAACCTGCCCCGGCTCATCCGCCTGCCGCGGCAGGATTCCCGCATGGACTACGCGTTCCTCGGCGACTTGATCAAGGAGCATCTGACCGACCTGTTCCCCGGCACCCGGATTCGCGGGCACTGGCGGTTCCGCGTGACGCGGAACAGCGAACTCTACGTGGAGGAGGAGGAGGCAGCCAATCTGCTCAAGGCCGTGGAAACCGAACTGCACAACCGGCGCAAGGGCGAGGCCGTCCGGTTGGAGGTGGAAAAGGGCTGCCCGCAGGTGGTGCAGGAGGCCTTGCGCAACACGCTCCGGCTCTCGGATGAGGACATTTACGTGATTGACGGGCCGATGAGTCCGGGCGGGTTGATCCGGGTGTGCGAAGGCGACCACTCGCCGGAGCTGCGCGACCCGCCCTTTCTGCCCCCCACCTGCGCCCGGCTCCGCGGCCGGGAGGATCTGTTCGCGGCCATCCGCGAGCGCGATATCCTGCTTCACCACCCCTACGAAAGCTTCAACAGCGTGGTGGGATTCCTCGAGCAGGCCGCGCGCGACCCGCGGGTGCTGGCGATCAAGCAGACGTTGTATCGCACCGGCGGCGACATGCGGATCATCGGCGCGCTGATGAACGCGGTGAAACAGGACAAGCAGGTGACCGCTGTGGTGGAATTGCGGGCGCGATTTGATGAAGCCAACAACATTCAGTGGGCCCGGCAGCTGGAGGAGAACGGGGTGCATGTGGTCTACGGTCTGGTCGGCTACAAGATCCACGCCAAGGCCAGCCTGGTGGTCCGGCGCGACGACGACGGCATCCGCCGCTACGTCCACCTGGCCACCGGCAATTACAATCCGAGCACCGCGCGACTCTACACCGACCTGGGCCTGCTGACCTGCCGGCCGGATTTTGGTGAGGATGTCACCAACCTGTTCAACCTGCTCACCGGCATCTGCCAGTATCAGGGTTCCAAAAAGCTGCTGGTCGCGCCGTTCGATCTGCAAAAGCGGATCCTGGAACTCATCGACCGTGAAATCGCGCACGCCCGGAAGGGTTTGCCCGCGCGGATCATCGCCAAGATCAATTCCCTGGTGGATGCGCCGGTCATTACCGCCCTCTATCGCGCCTCGCAGGCCGGAGTGGCGATCGACCTGATTGTCCGCGGCATCTGCTGCCTGCGTCCGGGCCTGCCCGGCGTGAGCGACAACATCACCGTGCGCAGCGTGGTCGACCGGTTTCTCGAACATCCGCGCATCCTCTATTTTGAAAACGCCTGCCGTCCGGAGGTGTTCCTGAGCAGCGCCGATTGGATGCCCCGCAACTTCTATCGCCGCATCGAGACCGCGTTTCCCATCGAGGACGGCGTCCTGCGTGAGCGCCTCATCACCGAGGTTTTGGGCACCTGTCTGGCGGACAACGCCAAGGCACGGCATCTGCAACCTGACGGCAACTATCGACCGCCCAAGCCGGCCCCTAAAACAGTATCCCGGCGCAGCCAATTCGAGTTCATTGCCCTGGCCCAGGCAAATGGAGACCATCCGAAGCCGGGTGATTCGTCAGGCATGTCCGCGAAGGGATTGAAGGTCCTCACCCAGCCACATCGCCCGGGGACGGCATAGCGGTCCAAAGGAGCGCCCGAGGCTGGTGTCAGGGCGTCTCCGATCGCCCCCGGTAGAATTGCTGCCCGGCACTGTTGGTAACCATGCACTCCCAGATGCCGTCCGGGCTTCCCACCGTGTTGGTGCTTCCGGGCACAGGCACCCAGACCACCGGAACCGCAAGGTTGGTGGTCGCCTCAACATAGTACCGGACACCCGGCGTTCCGATGAACTGAATCATGAACGTCCCGTCACCATTGTCGGCCATGCCTGCAACGCGGTTGGTCTGGCTGGTGGGCAAGACCGCCGGTTGGACGGCGAAGGGCAGGGTCGTCGCGCTGAGGAGCGCAAACGTGCTCGCCCGCTCGGTCAAAGCGGCGTTGTCGAACCATGCCGACCCCGTGCCCGCCCATTCAACAAGCTCCACCTTGACTTGCGTTGTGCCGGCAGGAGCGGTGCGGGTGATGGCAAAATTCTGGTAGGGAACACCGACATCCCAGTTATTGAAGCTCGCTGTAGTGTCTATCTCGTGCGAGGCCAGCTCGACGCTGCCTGCATCCAGGAATTTCAAGTAGGCTTTGCCATTCGGCCACCACCAATCCTGTGCGCCAGCCTGCAGGCTGAGGGTGTATTCGTCACCTGCGGTCCCCGCAACCGTTTGGTACATTCCACGCGGGCCACCACCACCTCCAGCGCCCAGCGTCATTTGCAGGGTTCCATCATAAACGCCTGCCAGGGCTGGAACGGGTGAGATGATCTCCTGGTTAATCCAGCCGCCGGCATCCCCCCAAGTACTCCATTCAGCCCCAAGCGCGGTGTTGAAGTTGCCATTGGACAGGAGATTCCCAGAAGGGGCGTTGGTGAGAGCAGGCGTCGCTGCCGTCAGCGCCTTGTCCGTTCCGACAGAGTCAATCCGAAGATCAGCGAACTGCACCACCCCATTCAAACCGGCCGTCCCAATGTTGACATTTGTGGTGCCCAGCAACGGGCCGGTTCCCGATGTTTGTGTAATGACGACATCCAGCGATGCGGGTAATCCGCTCGACGACGGCACGCCGAACTGATCCGCAGTCCTCAGCACAGGCTGCAGTGCAAAGGGGAATCCGTTGGTGGCCAGGCCAGGCTGCGTGGTCCAGATCAGCTGGGTGGCCGGACCGACCACCGGGTTCGTCACCACGTTGATCGACACCGTGGCGTTGCGCACCGAATCAATGCGTCCGTCCCACACCTTGTAACGGAAGGTGTCAACCCCCTGAAAGCCCCCGTTGGCCGTGTAGGTGAAAGATCCGTCGGAACTGAGCGCCACCGAGCCGTTCGCGGGATCGGACATTTTCACTGCTTGCAGCTGAATCCCGGCGCCGCCGAGGTTCAGATGTGTGTCGTTGGCAAGGACACCAGGGGCCGGCACGGTCAGCACGGCTCCGGTGTCCAGGGTGTGGGCGTCATCCTTGGCCACCGGCATGGAGAGGGTGCGCTTGTGGCTCTGGTTGAGACTGAAGGCGCCGGCGGTGGTCCATTGCGACCACTTGCTGTTGATGCTGGCAGACGAATTGTTCTGGATATTGGGAACGGACGGCGCGGCCCCACTGACGTTGTAAACACCCCAACTGGTGGTTCCGCCGGTGGCTTTGTAGGCCCACATCTGCCAGCCCATCCCGCTGCTGGAATACTTCTCGATGGCGTATTTCCAGCCCGCCTCCGCGCCCATATTGAACTCGCCCATGTGGCAGGGCACGTTCCAACTGGAATGGTTCACCCAGTCCTGAACCTTGGCATCGGCGGATGCATTGAGCTGACTGACATCGTACCAGAAGTCCCAGGGATAGTGGTGGAATTGATAAACGACGTTGGTCCAACCGTAGCTGGCAGGATTAGGCAGCATGGAGAGGTTCCAGCTCCCGTAGGTGGCCTCCATGATGATGATGTGATCCGGATCACTGGTGCGAACGGTCTGGTAACAGGCATTCATGAAGTTCCAGTAGGCCGACGAACTCGGGGTGTCCATCGGCTCATTCAGAAGATCGTAACCCGCCACCGCCGGGTTGCCGTTGTAGTGTTCGCTGACCTTCTGCCAGATTTCCAGGGTCCGGGTCTGGTAAGCGCCGCTCGTCCAGAGCGCCGCGGTCGGCCAGATCCGTCCGGTGGTGTCCGCATTGGCCCGCTGTCCGCCCGGCGCTCCATGGAGGTCGATGATCGTGTAGATGCCGCGCTCCCAGGCATTGGAGACCGCCCAATCCATGCGGTCAAAGGCATCCGGGCGCCAGGTGCCGTCCTCCTCCTGCACGTTCAGATACCAGAAGGGCAGCCGGACGCAGTTCATCCCCAGGGCCGCGATGTTGTCGAAGTCTGCCTCCTGCAGCCACGCATCCTGATAGGCATCAATCAGGCTGTCCTTGGTCTGCGCTCCAAACCGTTGGGTGAGCGTCTCGCGCACCGACCAGTCGTCATCCAGGTTGCCGGACGAATCCATGGGGCACATCCACGGCTCCATGAGCAGCCAACCGCCGAGATTCACGCCGCGCAACGGCACCACATCGCCCTGACCACGATCATTGCGCACCTCAAGCCCGCTGGTCTTCAGGAACGGGTCGGGAACGGCACACAACGGCCCGGGCGCGCCCAGCAGCACCATCGCCATGCCGATGACCTGACAGGCAACGACACACCATGAAGACGGCCTGCGGTGCGACAGCCGCGAACTGCCAACCCGCCCGGTTTCCCGGTTTGCCGGACTCTGCATTGCTCCTGACACTCCAAGCTCGTCCATTTGTTGCTCCACTTGCCGACATCCACGATCGCACACGCCGCCAACAGGGCCACCATGAAGTTCACGGCGTTTTGGCGCGTGCGACCGCCATTCCAGCAGTTGCCGACAGTCAACCACCAAGGCCGACAACCGTCATCCCCCGTTGGAGGGATGAACCTTCTTGATCAGATGCACCTGAAGCCGGCGGGGGACCGCGCGGCCTTCGCCTTGCGGCGATCATCGGCCCGGTTCAGGGGGTGGCGACTGCCGACCGGAAGAACTGCTGCCAGCCAACGTTGGTGACCACATGGTCCCAGAGCCCGTCTGGGCTAAGCACCACGTTGGTGCTCCCGCTCACCGCCTCCCAGGTGATGGGCGGTATGAGGTTGGTGGTCGCTTCCACGTAATAGGGAACGCCGACCGTCCCAACAAACTGAAGCGTGAACGTCCCACCGCCATTGTCGATGATTCCCACAACATGATTGGTCTCGCTGGTCGGCGGGAGATAGGCTTGGACAGTAAACGGAAGGGTCTGGCTGCTGGCGAGGACGGGCACGCTCACCAATTGGGCCAGAACAGCATTCTCGAACCAAACGCTTCCAGTCGCCGTCCCCTCAGAACCCCCGACTGATGACTCGTTGGACGAAAACTCAACTCGGATCTTGGCAGTGCCCGTCGGGCTTGTTGCCGTCAGTACATAGTTCGCCCAGGGATGGGGGATGTTGAAATTCTGCCCATACACGGCTGGGTCCACGGTGGTCCGGGAAACATTCGAGATCAGGTTGTTCCCGGCATTGAGGAAGGACAGAGTCATTCGCCCGGTGGGCAGCCACCAGGCGTCCGCACCGCTCAGGACGGAAAGCTGGTAGTCCACCCCGGCAGTGGCCGCAACGGTCTGCCGGAATCGGCCGCCGCCGTTGCCGGAGGCACCCGCCACCAGGTAGTGAGAGCCGTCATACGTAACGCCGACATTGTTTTCATGGTTGGCCCAACCGCCGCCGATCGCCTCCGAGGTCCAATCGGTCGCTGGATCCCCGCTCGCGGGATTGTTGAAATCACCATTGAGCAGGAGGTTCCCGGAAGGAATGTTCGTGAAAGTGGCCGTCGCGGCTGTCAACTGCTTGTCCGTCCCGGCAGAGTCGATCTGCAGGTCGGCGAACTGGACCACCCCGTTCCAGCCACTCGTACCGATATTGAGATTTGTTGAGCCCACCAACGGACCGGTTCCGGCCGTCTGCGTGATCACAACCTCGAGTGTGGCCGGCAATCCGTTCGAGGAAGGCGTGCCGTACTGATCCGCTGTCACGAGCACGGGTTGCTGGGCGAACGGCAATCCATTGGTGGCCAACCCCGGCTGCGTGGTCCACACCAGCTGGGTGGCCGGACCGGGAGGCCCGACCGGGGCGGCGCCTTCGAACTGGAACCAATTGACGTTCCCTATGCTGCTTCCCCCTTTGAAGACCAGATACAAATCATGGAGTCCGGTCGGTGTGGACGCAGCTCCACCAACGGTCTGCCAGGTTTGCCAACCGCCGGTGTTCGGGATCGCGAGTGAGCAGATGAGCGACCCGTTCGGACTGTCCAGCCGGAACTCGACTGTTCCGCCGCCAAAGGAGGCCACCCGCACGCTTACGTTTGTCAAACCTGCTATGAAGTTCACCTTCCGATACACGGCGTAATCGTTGTTGTCGGCGTAGCCAAGGTTGTAACCGCCCTGCGTGTCCGCGGTCGACTCGGTCACCAGACCGGACATGATATCGAAACTCGAGGCCTGAATCTGGTTTGCGGGGTTGACCGTATAGCCGCCGCTTTGCATCCCCGTCCAGGTGAAGGTGGCCCCGGAGAACCCCGCCAGGGTGTAGGAGAAGGACCGGTTGCCCCACTGAACCTGGAAGGTCCGGCTGGTTGTGGTGTCGTTGAAAGCAACAAGCGCCTTCGAACCATCCGGATTCAGAAACGCGGCGCTGACCACCCCGCTGGCGTTCGCGGAATAAATCCGATGCGCTCCCGGCAGGATGAATTTGCTGAAGTGGCCCAGGGTGTAGTAGTCGATCTCGTAGCTGACGTTGCCCGTATGGCTGTTGACGGTGACCAGGGGAGTGCAGGTGTCGCAACCGCCGTCGTTCGGACCCCGGTTCTGGTCGAGCACCAGACTCCATTTGACGAAGGCCTTTCCCGCGCTGCGCATGACGTGGGTGATCTCCTCGAAGTCGTTGACAATCTGATTGGCATCCCCGCCCACCCAGGTGCCGCCGGAGTGCTCGGTCTGGTAGTTGCCCTTGGTCGGAAACTGGTTGGCCAGCGCCAGCATCACGCCGGGGGACCCGCCGTATCCATGCCAGGCGGTTCCCGCAACCCGGCTCGACGCCAGCACTGTGGAATCGGACAGCACGGTTTCAGGATAGTAGGCTCCATCCCAGTTGTGGTCATAGACCAACACTTTCGTGGCAATGTTGCTCGCCACGAGAACCGGCAGGATGTGATCACGCAGGATCGTCCTTTGGGCGGCGGCGTCCATGTACATGCCGGGGTAATCACCCGGAACGTACAACGGCTCGTTCTGGAGCGAGATGTAATGTGTCGGAATCCCCGCCGCCTCGTAGGCTTTGATGTAGCGTGCGAAGTAGTTGGCAAAGGGCCGGTACATGCCGGGCAACAGCGAACCCCCAACCATCGATCCGGAATCCTTCATCCATCCGGGCGGGCTCCACGGGCTGGCCATGACCTTGAGTTGCGGGTTCAGTTGCAGGGCCTGCTGCACCAGCGGAATGATGTCCGCCTGGTCATGCGCAATGCTGAAGTGGGTCAGATTGGGATCGGTGCCCCCGGGCGGATTGTCGTCGTAGGAATAATGATAACGCGCCAGGTCGGACGCGCCCATGGGATTGCGCACAAAACTCACCCCGATCCCACTGCCATTGCGCGTGAACAGGTTGTTCATGGCATTGGTTCGGGCGGCCGGCGTCGCCACCTGGTTCAGCAAGTAGGCCGCCGAGTCCGTAAACGACGCCCCGAAACCCTCAATCTCCTGATAAACCTGCGTTTCATCGACGAACACCGGATTGTTGCCGCCGGTGCCTGGGCTGAAAGACACCGGGGGTTGCGCCGCAAGCTTCTGGCTCTGGCTATGGGTGGTGATCCAGACGTTGACCGTTTGCGCCAAAGCCGATTCTGCGGCGAGGCACAACAGGAGCAGGACGGCGGCAATCCCAAGGCGCATCCGGTCACCTCGACCAGGATTGCCGGTTTCAGATCCGACACAGGAACCTGAGGAAGATAGCGGGTGCATCGATGTCATTCGTCCTGTCACAAAACGGCCCGATCCGACGCCAGGGTCGGATCGGGCGGATGAATCTCAAGGCTTGGTTCAGGCCAAGGCGACTTATCGACGGGTGCGATACCCAAGAAACAGTGCCGACCCCAGGAGGAATAAGCCTGCAATACTGGGCTCCGGAACCACGGTGAGAGACGCATTCTCGAACCAAATGCTGCCCGTCGCCCAGTTTGCTGCGAATTCAACTTTCACTTGAGTCGTGCCGGCCGGCGCCGTGGCTGTCAACGAATACGGCGCCCACGGATGGGCTACGTCGTAAGCCCCTCCGTAATCAGCGGGATCGACGGTGTTCCTCGTGGCTGAGCCCAGCTCAGCGTCCCCGCTGTCGAGGAAGAATATGGTCATGGTGCCCGTCGGAAGCCACCAGGCGTCAGCACCGCTCAAGACATCCAGCTGGTATTCAGCCCCCGCTGTTCCCTGAACCGTCTGGTAGAACCCCCCTCCACCACCCGGGTCACCCCCGGCGCCAGCCACGATGTAATACGTGCTGTCATAGCTCACACCGACATTGTTCTCGTGGTTGGCCCATCCGTTGCCCCAGGACCACTGGGTCCAACTTGTCGGCGGATCCCCGAGAGCCGGGTCATTGAAATTCCCGTTGGAGAGGAGGTTTTGCGCGTTGGCCGCGCTCAATGCCAGGCCGAGGGCGGGCAGGATAAGAACTAGCCTTTTCATAACGGTTTTACTTTCATTAGGTTCCGTGGCCCAGGTTCATGTCTGGTCCACGGTTTTCGGGTTACTGTTTGCGGTTACTCAATTCCACTTCGCCGGAGAACGCATGGAATAAACGAAATCTACATGAGCCCGGCACCTTTCGGCATCCCTCTTTCGGGGGGGGCGTACGGGTTTTGGTCGATGCTGCACATAAGGCCGGTTCAGCGAACGGCGGCTGCGGTCTCCGGGCCCCTGTCTGTCAGGGGTTTGGTCCCGGGCGCCGCAATGACCACCGTCTGAATCGAGTGCGCCGGGCTGCTGGCGCCGGCGGCCCGCCCGTTCAGCCACAGGAAGTAGGGCTGGTCCTGGTCCGATTCATTCATAACCACCACCGCGAGGGTGCCGTCCTGGTTTTGAAAGGCCGTGGTCAGGAGGTTCTTGGACATCGACGAGCTGGAAATCCGCCGCGCGCCAGGCCGGATGAACTTCGAGAAGTGTCCGATGTAGTAATACGAGTTCATGTAGTGCAGCTTGCCGGTGCGGGTGTCGGCGTGAACGGGCGCATAACAGAAATTCCCCACGTGGTTCGGACCGCCCGTCTCGTCCAGGAGGATGTTCCAGTCCGTCCAGCCAACCGCTCCACTGTTAAAGTCCATGATCATATTGCGGCCGTAGTTCTCGCCCCAGTGCCACTGGTTGATCTTGTCGAAGTTCCACGGGTAATTGCAGCCCTCGGTGAAGATGAGGTTGAACTGCGGATAGGTGTCGTTGACCAGCTTGACGTTGTCAAACAAGCCGCCGTCGTACCAGTGAAAACCCACTCCCCAGATGTATTTTGCGGCTTCCGGATCGTCGAGGATGGTGCTGGCTCGATGAAAGATCAGATCGCGGTTGTGATCCCAGACGATGAGCTTCTTGTCCTGAAGGCCCGCCTTCCACAGGGTCGGTCCGAGGTGCTGCTTGACAAAGTCGCGCTCCTCCTCGGCTGTGAAGATGCAGGATTCCCAGGTTTGCTTGGCCATGGGCTCGTTCTGCACGGTCAGGCCCCAGATGGGGATGCCCTGCTGCTCGTAGGCCTGAATGAATCTGACGTAGTAGCTGGCCCAGGAATCAGCGTATTCAGGTTTGAGCCTGCCGCCCTGCAACATGTCGTTGTTTGTCTTCATCCAGGCTGGCGGACTCCAGGGACTCGCGTACAGTCGGAACTCCGGTCCGGCTGCCGCCATGGCTCGTTTGATGAACGGAATCCGGTGCTTCAGGTCCGGGGAGATGTTGAAACTCGCGAGCTCCCGGTCGCCCTCCTTGACGTAGGTGTAGCTGGCGCTGGAGAAATCGCAGCTGTTGATGTGCGTGCGTGCCAGCGTGTAGCCCAGCCCTGCCTCCAAATCGAAATGGGCCCGGATGAACTCCCGCTGCTGCGCCTCGGGCAGCTTGTCAAACGTCTCGGCTGAGGCATCGGTCAGCGCGGCCCCAATCCCCACGAAGGTCTGAAACTTTTTGGACGGGTCCAGAAACACGGCCTTCTCCCACTCCTGTGGCTGCGGTTTGGCCTGGAATGTCAGTTCGCCGCTCGGCGCGAGCCGCTGCTGGGTGCCCTTGGCGGTGAGATAAAGGGTGGCGGTGCCCTCCGCCGGAGCGCCGGCGGCGCAGAGGCTGGTGAGACCTGCAAACACCAGGCTCACGCATGCGATGTTGATGATCCGTGTCTTTTTCATGAATTCCTGACTTTCTTCTTCCGCCCCGGGATGACCCCCCGGGCCGGCGCCCACACACTCGCCGCAACCTATTTCCTGGAGGTGCTGCGATCCTGCATCCACTGCAGGTCCGTCGTGCCCGGGGTCGGCGTCACATTGAAATCGGTCGCCTTGACGACCTTCGGGTCTGACCACTTCCTGATCTCCGCATGACCATCCGCAAAGGAGAGCCCGGCCGAATCCCCGTGGTAACTGGCGGGAGTATCGACCCACTTGGTTGAGGTCGGATCCGAAACGAAATGCCCGTCGTTGATGGTATTCGGGTTTTCATCAATGAACACAAACGCCAGTGAGGGACTGGGACCATTGATGCTGGAGAGCTTGCGGAACACCTTGACGGGACGGTTGTCCCACACCTCGATGGGGTTCATCCAGGCATTCATGCTCATGCTGCGAACCGTTTCCAGGCCACCCACAATCTTCCGATCCGCCGGGCATTTGTAGACCGCGGTGCTGTTGACATACGGATAGAGCAGCCCGACTTCCACAAACCAGGGGTCGCCGGCCGACGCTCCGGAATCCACCCGGCCCTGCACCCATTGTGAGTTCGGGGCTCCGGGCTCGACATCCTGCACGCGCTTCCTGACCACCAATTGGTTGATTCCGCCGACAGGCACCAATTTGTCATTGTTGTCATCGGCATACATCACCCACCCCAACTGCAGTTGCTTGAGGTTGTTGATGCAGGCAATCCCCTGCGCCTTCAGCTTGGCCCGACTGAGTGCGGGCAACAGCATGGCGGCCAGGATGGCGATGATGGCGATGACCACCAACAGCTCGATCAGGGTGAAGCCCCCTGTCGCCCTGCCCGTCACGCGCCGGATATCAACTCGCGCCCGTATGAATCCGCTCGATCTCATCTTTCGCATCTCTCCTGGGTTCAACGCCTAATCCGACAGCCGGAAGAAGAGCGATCCCTTGGCTTTATCCACCGGGATGCTCGCGGAAGTCGGGCCTCCGCCCGGGTAATCCCACCAGGTCGCTGAAATGCCCGCGCCCGGCGCGTTGTTGGTCTGCACCTGCAGATGGAAGGCGGGATTGCTCCAGGTGAGGTTCAACACCGTGCCATTGTAGCTCCATTGAAGCTCGTCCGGCTGGACCACTGCCGGCACGAACAGGAAGTTGTTGGGGTTGACATTGCCGACCGCGGTGGTGGCACGCAGCGTGGTCACCCCTCCCAACGTCACCACCGCCAGTTGCCCGTTGGTGTTCATTAACGGAACCCAGTCAAACAAGTTGTACCCGCGTCCCACGCCCACGAAGGTTCCCAGGTGGTTGGTCGAGCCGTTGACCTCGGCAAGACTCATCGAATAGTCATCGCCCGGCCCGCCGGCCAGACGGCCGTAAATGTTGAAATCACCCGAGGGATACGTGCGGGTGTAGTTGAGCCAGCCGTTGGTCGACCACCAGCCGGGGTTGTAGTTGAAGGCCAGCGCATTGGTCGCCTGGGCATCCAGCGTCTTCTGCATGGGCGTGTCCGTGCAAACCGAGGTGGCAATGGGATCGAGTTCGCGATAACGGAAATCGGCCGTCGGCGGCACCGGGGCCTCCCCGGCATAGGTGTCCACCCCATCCCAGGATTCCTTGTTGAAATAACTGTTTGCGGCGGCGTTGGAGGTGATGACCGGGTTGTCGATGAACCCACCCTGATCGAAATCGAAATCCTCGCCTTCCACCACGTAACTGGCCGGATCGAAGGTGTCGAAATACAGGGTGAGCGAGCGGGCGTTTCCGGCATTGTCCGCCACATTGATGACGGCGATGTAATTCGTGACCCTCAATTGCAGCGGAGCCGTGACATCCCAGCTGCTGCTGGAGCCGCTGAAGGAAAGGCTTCCCGAAACATCAACCCCATCCAATGTCACCACGACATTGCTCTGGGGAATCGAGTGGCTCGCACTGCTCACCGTGAACGCCAGCTCGGTGGCGCCTTGCAACAGGGTGCGGCCGTTGGGATAGACGTCCGTCAGCGTAAGCTGATCCGCATCGACCGGCATCAACATGAAGAAATTCATATTGCCGCCCGAACCCGCAGTGACCCTCAGCGTGGTTGTTCCGGAAAGGGTGACGGCGACCTTGTTTCCGAACTGGTCGGTCAGCGGAATGTAGGCATAACTGCCCCAGCCAACAGCCGGGAATTTGAAGCTGCCCAAATTCATGGTGGTCTGCGAAGTCGTTCCCCATCCACTCACCACTTTGGAAAGCGGAATCGTGGCCGTGCCTCCGTTGCCATTGGCCAGGCGCCCGTAGATGTTATAGGTGCCCGCCGGAAAATCCCGGGTGTAGTTGACCCATTCACCCGCATCGTAACTTCCGATCCCAACGTTGTCCGCGAACCCGGATCCATCAAACCAGCCCACATTGTAGTCGGAGGCGCCGGCATTGATGTACTGTTGCCGGGACGGATCTCCCGTCACCTCAGTCGCCATCTCGTCATCTGCACGGTAGTCGTGACTCCCGGCGTCGCTCCGGCTGTGGAAATCCACCCCTTCGGTGCCGATAAGCCCAAAGTAGCTGCCTGCGGCCACCGTGTCCGACGGGGTCGGATTATTGATATAACCGCCCGAGTTGAAATCATAATCCTCCGCCTCCCAGGTGAAGATCGGGGCGTAGGTGTCAAAACTCACACTGGTGAATGCGCTGAGATTGGCGGTGTCGACCACGGTGATCACCGCGGTATAGAGCTGATTGGGAGTCAACCCCGCGTAAGTCACGTGCCGGTTTGTGGCGTCCCCGGTGACCACCAGGCTTCCGGACACGTCCACACCGTTCAGCACCACCTCGATACCCGAGCCATTGATGGGGGATGCGGAGCTCGCGTTGAAGGAAAGGGTGTTGGTCGCCATCAACAGCCCGTTGGGGTGGATGGCGGAGATGACCGGCGGATCGATGGGCGCCGTCAAATAGGCATTGTCGAAAAACACCGAGCCGGTGCCCACCGGATCCGCCAGCTCGACTTTCAGGAATTTTGTGCCGGCAGGAGCCGTGGCAATATTGGTCCAGTTGGCATAAGGGATCCCGACGTCGTAGATGTCATTGGTGCCAGGCTCGCAGCTCGCATTGATGGCGCAGGCGGTCTGCACCACATCCTGGGCAATGATCCCGTTGGTCGCATCGAGCCAGATCATCCTGATTTCACCCTCCGGTTTCCACCAGTCTTCGATCCCGTTCTGAACCGTCAGGGTGTAGACCACGCCGGGGGTCGCCGCGATGGTTTGATACGCTCCCGCACCCCCGGTGCCGTTGGCCCCGCAGGTGAACTGCAAGGTCCCATCGTACACCCCGACGAGGGCGGGATTATAGCTTCCGTGCAACGGATTGAGTTTGTTGGGAATCTCAAAGTTGGCCCAGGCGGAGCTGGCGCTGCCGGTCCACGTCCAGGTGGTCCACCCGGAGGATCCGGCGTTGAAGTTGCCGTTCACAAGCAGGTTGTTGGTGGAGGCGTTGGCCGGGTGAATTGCCGGCAGCAGGCAGCCAAAGGCAAGCAACGCTGCCAACAGGTTCTTGGTCTGATGATTCTTCATGGTCTTTGCTCTTATGGGTTGGGTTGTCGCCGTGGGGCGGTTGTTCGAATGCAATGTGAGGTCACTGGCTCACTGTCTCGTGAAATCGAAGACAACCTAACATCCCGCAGTCCAATCAGCATCCCTCTTTGGAGGGATGACCGGCGAAGGACGGCTCTTCCGTCCTGAATTCGTCCCGACCGCCAAAGCTCGAATGGACTTGAGCCCCCCAGCGCGTATAGTGTTGGGCAGTTCTCAAGTGAAGCCACCCCCAAAGATGTCGTTGTGTTCAGGCCTTCTTTTCCTGCTTGCCCTTCCCCAGGCGGCAGCGGCCCAGTCTTCCCCCCCGGTATTGACCAACGCAGTCAGCGTCCTCTCTCTCCCACCAGACCGCGCCACCAGCGGATTGGATGTCTCCCTCCAGGGCGTGGTGACCGCGGCACAACCGGACTGGCACGGGAAGTTTTTCGTTCAGGACGACAGCGCGGGCATCTTCGTGGTGAGCAGCAACAGCGAGCAGCCCCTCCCGGGGGATGTGGTCCGGGTGACCGGCGTGAGTCATCCGGGGGGATACGCCCCCATCGTCTTCGAGGCTGACTGGGTGAAGGTTGGGGAGGCCCCGATGCCCGACGCTAAGCGCGTGTCGATCGAGCAGCTCATGAGCGGGGTGGAGGACAGTCAGCGTGTCGAGATCTCCGGAATTGTCCGGGGCGTGCAGGTTGAGGAGCATTCGATGATTGTTGAGATCGTCTCGGGCGGCTATCGGTTTCGAGCCTATGCACCCCTCGCAGCCGCCGACGATCCCCGGTTGCTCACGGGCAGCCAGGTGAGCGTGAGGGGGACGGCGGCCACCTCGTTCCACCCCGCACTTCGTCACCTGGTTGCAGTGACGGTGTACATCCCCCTCGCCTCAGACCTCACCATGGAACAAGGCCAGCCGGGCGATCCATTCGCGGATCCCATCACCCCACTCGACAGCGTGGCG
>JALOTU010000513.1 GCA_025457725.1 Verrucomicrobiota bacterium | reverse complement strand
AACCGAAGCCATCCCGCCGCCGGTCCTTCCGACCCGCGTGGTGGTCATCAACCCACTGGACTGGCTGCGGCGATTCGTCGCCGCCAATCCCTTATATCTGGCGAGCGTCCTGGTGCTGCTCTACGGCATTTACCGCGTGTCGGCCGACACCGGCTTTCTCCGGCTCGAAGTCCAGCAGCTGTTTTTCAACTTCACGGCGCTTCAGCTTTATGAGATTGCCCTGGTGGGGCTGGCGATGTTTCTCGCCCGTCGCCTGGTCTGGTATGACTCCACGCTGCTGGTGCTGCTGGAGAATCTCGTGATCATCGTGCCGTTCATTCTCGTGACCCAGGCGTCCTTGATTGATCCGACCTGGATCTGGGGGTTTTGTGCGGCGGGCATCGGGCTGGCGACAGCCCGCGTGGGAGCATTGAAGCGATTTCTGCGGGAGCTGAATCTTCCGGGGCAGCTGCTGGCTGCGGGGGGTGTTTTGCTCCTGGCCAACGCGGTCCTGCCGATCCTTTATCGCCACCTCCAGGAGGAACGGATGGCGAAAACCATCACCTGGGGGCCGGCCTACGAGATGAATGAATGGAGCTGGCTGGTCCTTCTGCCGGTGCTGGTGGCGTGCGCGAATCTGCTGCCCGCACCCCGCGCCACGGGACCGCTCTGGCCGCAACGCCGCTGGTTGCCTTCCGCCCTCCTCGCCTCCTGGCTGGTGGCCAGTGGAGTGCATCTCTATGCGCTGAGTTATGTCTACACCTTCGAAATGCGCGCCGCGCTCTGGGCGCCCGTGCTCGTGGTCCTCGCCTGGACAATCCAGCGGCGGGCCGGCGACTTCCTGGACCCGGCTGCCCGGCGCAGACGCATTGCACTGCTGGCCCTTCCCTTCCCAGCGGCCTTGGTGGCCTTGGGTTCGGAGGACGTCGGTGTGGCCTGCGCCTTGGCCGCGCTGAACACCGGTTGCTACGGTTATCAGGCGATGCAGGGCAAGCATCCCAAATGGACGGGTCAGCTCGCGCTCGCCTCGGGCGTGGCAACCGGGGCCCTCCTGCTGTCGATTCTGCAGTTGCCCGGCGTGGGGTTGATCCCGGCGATCGTGGTGTATGTCCTCCTGGCCAGCCTGTTCTCGCACCGTCCAGAGATGGGGTTGCTCGGCGCGGTCGGCGTCGGTGCGGGGCTGAGCGCCCTGATCCCCGCCTCGCAGGGAGGCGTGCATCGGCGGCGGCGGGGTTGTGGGTCCTGCATGCCTTCATTTGGACGACAGCCGGCGGACCGGTGTGGCAGATCGCAGGCGTTGGCGTTGGGGTGGCACTCGCCTGGTTGGCCGTGTTCCGGATGCTCAAGCTGCATCCGCCTTGGGCGATCGCAATCGCCGCCGTCCTCGTGTCCCTCAGCGCCCCAACGCTGAAAGCCATCGATTGGATCCTGACCGCGCCCACGGGTCCATTGGCAGTGGCGGCCAGCTTTCTGTTGCTGGCGCTGGGCACGGCGGTCGCCCTGACCAGGCATCGCTGGCATTCCAGCTCCGATGATTAGGCCCGCGCACCTCCGGGCGGAAACCACCGAAATGCCACATTCACTTGTTGGCGTCGGCGGTTTCCAGTTTAATGTGCGCTGTCCCGGACGATCGCGCCCAAGTTTGAACGAGACTGCGCGAAACCCGGTTGGGCACCATGAAACCAAGCAGCTCGCTCCACCTCAGCGCGGCGTTGTTCTGTCTGTGCCTGATCCCCCTGGACACCGGTGCTGGAGCCGCGCCGCTCCCCCCGGTTTACCGCAGCGACCGGATTCTGGTGCAACCAAGGCGAGATGCCGATTTCGCCGCACTGGACCGCTTCCATGCAACGCAGAGAACCCACATCCGCCGGTCCTTCAAACGGATTGGCAACCTGCAGATTGTTGACGTTCCAGCGGGCACAGACATCGCCGTATTGATCGCCAGGTACGCGCGCAGCGGGTTGGTGGAGTGTGCGGAACCGGATTACCTGATTCGCGCGGCGGTGACGGAACCCAACGACCCCAGGTATCTGGACGGCACGCTCTGGGGACTCCACAACACCGGCCAGGGCGGAGGAGCGCCCGATGCCGACATCGACGCGCCAGAAGCCTGGGACATTCGGACATCGGCGAGCAACATCGTGGTGGCCGTGCTCGACACGGGGGTTCGCGCAACCCACGAGGATCTGGCGGCAAACATGTGGATCAACCCCATGGATGGGAGCCATGGTTGGAACGCGTTGAGTGGGACCAACAATCCAGTGGATGACGAGGGTCACGGATCGCTGGTTTCTGGAATCATCGGGGCGCAAGGTGACAACGAAAAAGGCGTTGTCGGTGTGGTTTGGGACGTCCGGATAATGGCGCTCAAGTGCCTCGACAGCGCAGGCCAAGGCGGTCTTTCAGACCTGATTGCCTGCATCGACTACGCGTGTACGAACAGCGCCCGGATTATCAACGCCAGCCTGGTGGTCGAGGAATACTCCATCGCCCTGTCCAACGCCGTGTGGCAAACCCGCGAAGCCGGCATCGTGTTTGTGGCCTCCGC
>JALOTU010000217.1 GCA_025457725.1 Verrucomicrobiota bacterium | reverse complement strand
GAGGGGCTGCGAGCGGCCGGCGTAAAAGTGACTCCGTTTCACAGCAGGAAGGGGCTCGGCAACCGGTTCCAACTCAACTTCAGAAACCATCGGAAGACCGTGGTGGTGGATGGCCGGGTCGCCTGGGTGGGCGGCCACAACGTGGGAGTGGAGTACCTGGGCAAGGATCCGAACATTGGTCACTGGCACGACGTGCACGTGCGCGTCGAAGGGCCTGCTGTCCTCGGGGCACAACTGGCCTTCGTGGAAGACTGGCGGTGGGCGACGGACAATGAGCCCAACTGTTTATGCTGGACGCCCCAGATCGGGGAGGCGCGTGCCGAAACCTTGATCATTGCCAGCGGTCCTGCCGATCCGATGGAAACCGCCCTGCTCATGTTCATGCACGCGATCGCCTCCGCAAACGAGCGGATCTGGATCGCCAGCCCCTATTTCGTGCCGGACGACGCCATCGTGCAAGCGCTGCAACTTGCGGCACTGCGAGGCGTCGATGTGCGTATTCTCATTCCGGAGAAGGCGGACAGCCGGTGGGTGACCCTCGCTGCCTACTCGTATTTCAATGACGTCAAGGCCGCCGGCGCCCGGTTTTACCGTTATCAGGGCGGGTTTCTCCACGGGAAGTTCATGCTGATCGACAACAACCTCGCCACCGTCGGAACCGCCAATTTCGACAACCGATCCTTCCGATTGAACTTCGAAATCACGGCCGTCGTTTCGGAGGAGGCCTTTGCCGGCGAGGTGCGACACCTGTTCGAGCGCGATTTCCAGAATTCCAGACTGATGGTCCTCGGTGAACTGGACGCCAAGCCCTTTTGGTTCAAGCTTGCCGTTCGCATCGCGCGGCTGCTCGCCCCTGTGTTGTAGAAGTGTCGAGTCGCAGAAACAATGACCTCGGTGGACGGACACCAGGCCCGACCCCTTCGTTGGCGCGTCCGCAACCAACCCGGGAGGTTTGTCCTGCGCTTCGATGTTGATGACGCGGTGCTTCCGGGCCGGAATCCGAAGAGGATCATCGCGCTGATCAGAAAGCACCTGAAGGCCATCTGTCCGCCCACCGTGAAGCCAACCATCACCCAAGGCCAGAGCGGCGGGCCGTACCTGGTGGATCCCATCGTGCCGCTGGTGCAGGCCTGCACGCGGGAGGCGAAAGCCGGTTTTGCGCAGGAATGCAAGCCCGTGCACGGCGGTGGCAGCATTCCGATCATCGCGGCGCTTAAACAGCACTGGAAATCCGAGGCACTCATGCCGGGCCTGGCGCCGCCGGACGAGAAGTTCTCCCTCGACGCCTACATGACCGGCATGCGAATGGGCGCGTGTCTTTGGCCCGAGCTCGCCGCCGCAGCCTGAAGCGCGGAGCCAGGACGCCTCCTTTTCGATCTGGAAGCTCAACCGCCGCCTATTGGCTTAGCTGCCTGCCTTCAAATCCGGACTCCATGCGCCCGGTCCCTTGACCAGCACGATCATGCATCCGGCCAGAACCACGAGCGGCAACAACAACGGGATCTCCATCGGTCCCGGCCACTCCTCGATGACAAGCTTGCTGTAGGTCGCGACAACCATCGCACCGGAACCGATCAAAGCTCCAATGCGGGCGTAGAAGCCGATCCCCATCAAAAGCCCCGACACAACCATAAGAATGGGCGCCAAATACAGATTTACTTCCGGGAAAGGCAGGTCGGCGCGCCGCAAGATTTCGAGCAACGGCGACCTTCCGGTGAGATGAAAGGAACCGAACACCACGAGCGGCAGAGCCGCGATCAATCTTGGGGCCATGATCCACTTTGCCGGAGAGGTCTTGCGGAGAACGGAGAGGTTCATCAGTGATTATTCTGTATCCCCCATGGGAGCGAAGCAACCCGCTTTTTGCCTCTCAGGCGTTCGATGAGGTCGGCGTGGCGGGCTATGGATTCAAATTGACAACCCTTTCGGATCCAGCTCCCCTAAAGTGGAAAGTGACAGAGAATGGGCAAATCGAACTGATTCCACGCCCCAAGACACATTTAAGAAACGATATGAAAACGGCAGTCAGTGGAGTTATATTTGGAACCGTACTCACAGCGGCAATCCTGGTCAGCGGTTGCGCATCCACCGGGTCCAAAGCCAGCAGCACCACCCGGGATATGGACCAGGCCGCGAACGAAGTGAATGCGATTGTGGCCCAAACTGATCGCACTCTCACCTCGCTCAGCAATCTAGTCCTGCATCCGGCCCCCAACCTGGTTCCGCAGCACCGGGAATTCACAAAGGACACCCAAAGACTGGCCTCCTTGTCTGCCCGTTTGGACGCCACAGCAGCGCAAATGGAAGGACGGGCCGAACAGTATTTCAAAGAATGGGATGAGGGAACGGCCAAGATTTCCAACGAACAACTGCGCGCAACCAGCGAAGAGCGGCGCGCCGATGTGTCCAGCGCCTTTGATGCCGTGGCCAGCAGCCTGCAGAAATCCCGGGCAGCCTTCGACCCGTTCCTCGCCGACCTCAAGGATATCCGACAGGTTCTCAATTTGGATCTGACCCAGGGAGGTATCCGTTCGGTGCAAGGCGTCGCCATGAAAGCCATGGCGCATGGCGAGGAGCTGCGTGAAGAGTTGTCTGCAGTCGCGCAAAACATCACCCGCCTCTCAGCCAAAATGGCACCGCAGGGTCCGAGTGAGTCCAGGTAGCAGGCGGGTGGGTGTTTCCTGCGGCGTGATGACATCCACCGGCGAATCTGCGACCCGCTCGCCGGCCCGGACCGATTCCGGATCTACGCCCGGCAACCCGAACGCGGCGAACTCGAGTCCGCGCGGTTCGTCGCCCAGCCCCGAATCCTCCACGGAATCCGGTGTTCCCGTGAGGTCGCTTGCATCGGCTGGCGAGCACTTGCCCAGCCGCGGCTCGATCCCCCGCCGGGTGATGAAGGTGATGACGAACGTCAGCACGATGACCGACGCGATGGAGAACCAAAGCTTGGCGGTCGGATCGATGGAAACCGGCGGATTCACGAGGTGAATGGCGTCATTGGTGAACTCGGTGAGGACGGCATCCAGCGGTCTGATCAGCATGTTCACCCTGAGTGCCGCGGCGACACCCACCACGGGGTGTCGGCTGACGCCGAGAAATGCCGCGCCGGCAAGGGGAATGAGGACCAGGAAGATGACCGTCGGGTGCGGAACCTTCTTGCCCACCTTCTCAACGACGTCCAGCGCGCGCTTCAGAGTTCCATTGTCCGTCTGAGTCCGTCTGAGTCTCTTGCATGGTGACTTGACTTAGAAGACAATCCGCAGCCGTCCCCAGAACGCGCCCACCACGTCGTGATCCGGTCCGTTGCCCGGATCGAAGATGGCCTGGGCGCCGACTGAAACCTGGCTGAACCGGGTTAACTGCCAGCGGTAGAATCCTTCCAGCACTTTCTCCTGCTCGGACGCGCTGTCGCTCGGAAAAGCGTGTGAAAACGCGATGCCCGCCATGTCGCCCGGGTCACCCATCAAACCCCGAAAGCCCGCGCCCCCCTGGAGGTAGTTCTTGATGTTCGCCACCGCACCGTCCGCGTAGCCCCAACGGGCGAACACCTGAACCGTTTCGCTGATCTGCTGGTCCGCGACCAGTGACACTCCCCAGTCGGCCGGGATGCCGTCAACGTCGCGCTCGCCCATGTGCCAGCCGGAAAAGGTGTATCGTCCCTGGCCCAACGTTTCGAAGGTTGGCGTCCAGCCTGCCTCGCCCCAGCAGAAAAACGTCGTCTCCTCGAGGCTGCTGAATCCGGAGGTCGTCGTCGTGCCGTAGGCGTTGGCCGCCCCCGCGCTGACGTAGAAGTCGTAGTCGTTCGGCCGGTACGACAATCCGGTCGCCGGGCCATGACCCGGCGCCACAATGGTCGGATTCGCGGCGAACATCCGGTTCACGAAAGAGTTGTTCGGGCTCTGCATCCAGGTGGAGCCGAAGTAATCCGTCGAATCCGCGCGCCCGATAATAAATCGCAACTGGCCATCGTACAGCCGTTGCGCCCAAAACAGGTCGCGAATCACAAAGCCGCGGTCATTGAAGGCGTTGGCGGTGGGTTGCAGCGTGGCGATCTGCCGCCCGAGGGAGCTGGGCGTCCGATCCCCGATCCCGAATCGCTCCTCCAGGTCGAACACGAAACGCCCAGTGTTTTCCGTTCCCCGCCCGATGGCGGTCCACGAGGTAAAGAGGTCGAAGTCACCCGCCCCGCCGTACTGATCCCAAGGCCCGCCGCTCAGCCCCTGAAAGAGCATGGTGTAGGCGGCGCCAATCCTCAGTCCGAGCTTATCGTCCAAATCGTTCCGGCGATCGTACGCGTAATCAAGCCCATCGGAGATCAACGGCACTTTGAAATAACCCCGTCGCCGGGCGTACATTTCCTCGAGTTCGGCCACCGGGGCATCGGGGGACAGCCCCGGCGTCCAACTTAGATCCTCCACATCCGGCCCCAGGATTTCCAGTGCCGAATCCTCCGCCAGCTCAGCCGCCTCCGTCGGCGCCTGGTATCCGGCAAGGACCAGACAAACCGCGACGCACCAGCGCAGCGGATTCCCGGATGGCCGGAGCCTCGCTCCTGTGTTCGGGGGGGTCTGCGATTGGAAGCACTGCGCGCGACATTCGCCCCGGCCGGCTGCGTCCGCGCCCGCTTCCAACCCAAGTGGCGACAGCGACGACTGTGTGGTTCCCTTAAGGGCTTCCATACGTGCTCTGTTGGTTACCGGCAATCATGGCGGAGGTTCCGTCCAAATTCGCTGGACATGGATTCTAGGCCTTCTTCGATTTGGACTCCGCCGAAATCTGGCCGGGCCGGCAGTCGGGCAGCCAGCCGCGGGGAACCAGCGCCAGCGGAGAGAGCCCGGCCAGCACGATGAACCCGGTTTTCGGCGCGCGAAGTCGCGTCTCCGAATTGATCCGCGCTGCTTCGGCGATCTGATCCGGAGCCGCGTTGGACTTCTCAACGCACTCCTTGAGCCGGTCGTTGTTCAGGAAGCTGATGCTGCCCAAGTCCACCTCG
>JALOTU010000004.1 GCA_025457725.1 Verrucomicrobiota bacterium | reverse complement strand
ATCGGACACCTTCAAGAAACGGGACGCTTCGTCGTACTGGACCGGGACAACATGGAGGAGATCGCCCGCGAGGCGGAACTGAAGGGAACGAAGCAGGCTCTGCAGGGCGCCGATTTTGCCATCACCGGTGACGTCGTGGAATTTGGGCGCAAGGAGGTGGGCGACGTGGAACTGTTCGGCATCCTGGGCAGCGGCAAACAGCAGGTCGCTTACTCGAAAGTGACGCTCAACGTGGTCGACGTGCTGACGTCGCAGGTGGTTTTCTCCGTGCAGGGTGCGGGTGAAACTATTCTGAGCAACCGCGAGGTGCTCGGCTTCGGAGGGGCCGCCGGGTACGATTCCACATTGAACGGCAAAGTGCTTGATCTGGCGATCCGGGAGGCCATCAATCGTCTGGTGGAAGGTGTGGAACAAGGGAAGTGGAAGCCTTCAAAGGAGTAGACATGAAGCAGCCCGTCCTGCTGTTGGCGCTCGCACTGCTGACCGGCTGCGCCTCGCAACCGACGCTATACACGTGGGGCAGCTATGAGGACCTCGTGTACACCATGTATGCCCGGCCGGACAAGGCGACGCCGGAACTCCAGATCACCAGGCTCGATGAGGATTTCCAGAAGGCCCGGGCCAAGAACAAGGCGCTTCCGCCCGGCTGGCATGCACATCTGGGCTATCTGTACTTCCAAACCGGCAAGCTGGAACAGGCACGCCAGGAGTTTGAAACCGAGAAGACCAACTTTCCCGAATCAGCCGTCTTCATGGACCGGCTGGTCGCCAACCTCAAGAAACCATGAGACCCAGATTCCTGTGTCTTGCCGTGGTCGCCGGCCTGCTGGCCGCCCTGTTCGCGGGGTGCGCCACGCCGCCAGAAACTGACTACACCAATTTTCGCGCACACCGGCCGCGCTCGATTCTGGTGCTGCCGCCGTTGAATGAGAGCACGGCGGTGGAGGCCACTTATGGCTACCTCTCCACGGTGACCATGCCGCTGGCGGAGATGGGCTACTATGTCTTCCCCGTCGCAGTGGTGGATCATTTTCTGAAGGAGAACGGCATGCCCACCGCCGGTGAAATGCAGCAGGCACCGTTGGACAAATTGCACTCGGTTCTGGGCGCCGACGCGGTGCTCTACACCACGCTGGTTCAATACGGCACCAAATATCAGATCATCAACAGCCAGACGTCCGTCTCCGTCAAGGGCAGGCTGGTGGATACCCGAACCGGGCTGTTGCTCTGGGAGGGGACCGGCCTGGCGCAGCAGAATTCCGGCGGCTCCGGCAACTTGATCGCCGATGCCATCGCCGCCGTGATCACCCAGGCGGTCAATTCCAGCAGGGACCAAGCCCACGACGTGTCCAAGCTGGCGAACGTGAACCTCCTCTGCATCAAGAACCGGGGAGTGCTCTACGGCCCTTATCACCCGCAATTTCAGGAGCAGTAGCGGACCCGGGCCGGACTGGCGCGCCCAAGGCGGCCCAGCCTGCACCCTCATCCCGGCGGCGACCGCACGGACAGCATCTCCAGGGTTGCGTTGCCGCACGGTCAGCCTGCATCGTGACCGAGCCAAATTCATCATGCCGAACTTTTACGACACGCATGCGCACCTGGACTACAAGGACTTTGCCGGCGACTTCGCACTGGTGCTTGAACGCGCCCAGGCTGCCGGCATCACCAGGCTGATCTCCATCGGCACCGACCTGGAAAGTTCGCGGAGGGCGATCGCACTGGCCGAAGCGCACGCTTGCGTTTTTGCCGTTGCTGGCTGGCATCCCAACGACGCCCTGGAGGCCCCGGAAGACCTGCGCCCCGCCCTGCGCGAACTGGCTCGACATCCCAAAGTGGTGGCCCTTGGCGAAACCGGGCTGGACTATTACCGGCTGCCAAGCACCCGCGGTGGCGCCGCCGCGGAGGACGAGCCCATCAAGCGAAGGCAGGCCGCCGTCTTCCGGCAACATTTGGAAATCGCGGCCGAGACCGGCCTCAACTGTGTCATCCATCAGCGCGGCGACTGTTTTGGCGACACGCTGGAGATCCTGCAGCCGTTTGCCGATCGCGTGCGCGGACAGTTTCACTGTTTTGCGGGCAGCCTGCCGGAGATGGAGCGGGTTTTGGGGCTGAACTCCCTGGTCAGCTTCACCGGCATTGCCACCTTTAAGAACGGTCAAAACGTGCGCGATGTGATCGCGGCAACGCCGATGGGCAAGTTCATGCTCGAGACCGACTGTCCGTTCCTCGCCCCCGCACCCTATCGCGGCAGACGCTGCGAGCCAGCCCACGTGAAAGAGATTGCGGAAGTCGTGGCGCAGGTGAAGGACTGTACGCTGGATGAGTTGAGTCGCGCCACATGCGCGGCGGCGCATGAATTCTTTCCGAAACTGAAGTAGCCAGGCCTGCGTGCCTGCGGTTTCCCGGAGCATGCGTGCTGCGGTTCACCGCTGCATCAGTTCGGGGGGTGGAGGGAAACCCGGGCCGCCGCAAGCCGGAAACCTTCGCTACGCCGACGGCAATACCAGGGATTCGGCCAGAAGTTCCGCCATGTGCTTGAGGTGGACATTCACCATGTGCGCGATCTGATGACGGCCACGGGTGCCGGATGCCACGACCGCGGTGTTGAATGGCAGCGTCTTGCGCTGCTCGGCCAATGGCGCGCCAACCTTGGGTGACAGTTCCATTTTTGATTTCAACATTCCAAATCCGCCCGCCATGCCGCAGCAGCCGGTTTCCAGCAAGTTGACGTGGCGTTGCGGCAGGCAGGACGCCAGACGCGTGAGGTATTTGGTGTCTGCCATCGATTTGGCATGACAGTGGGGTGGATGGCGACGACGCCCGGACGATGGTTGAAGACCAGCGCGTGCGGATCCGCCGCCAGCACGTTGCCATGAATCGTTCAAAGAGATGGCAGCGGGCCGCCACGCGTTCGGCGTGGAGAATCTTCATCTCCGCATAGTCCTCCGCAAACATGGACCCGCAGGAGGACTCGATGAAGATCATCGGGTTCATCAAACGGCATCAGCGCGACGTGATTGAGAAGGTTCTCCAGGACTGCGGGTTGTGGGAGGAGGATGTGGCCCGGGGGCGGCCGGTGCAGGAAATGGCGGTGAGCTGAACGGGATTGAAGCGGGCCAAGGAGGGGCGCCCGGCTCGGGATGAGCGACCGGGCAAGCCATGGCTGAAGGGAGGATTCTGGCCCGCGGTGGCAAAAAGCTGTCGTGTCACTGGCCAATTCCGGAGCGGATGGCGCAGGATTCCCGTGGGAATCGAACTTCGAGGCTGCCGTCCACAGGAATTCTGACTTTCCATTGCTTCAGAGGGGCTTGTTCCTTGAAATACACCTTCGGCTTGGGCAAGCTCCCTTCGGCTGTGAAATGAAAACCCGAACTCCTGTGCTGTCCCTGATGGGGCTCTGTTTGTTTTGTGCGCTGTGCCTGCCTGAACCCTCAGCAGTGGGTGATATGAGCCAGCCCAATTTCCTGTTCATCCAGTCGGACCAGTTCCGCTACGACCTGGTGCAATCGGTGCAGGAGGAGATGGCGCGGTATGATGGGAAGACCCATATCCGGACCCCCAATCTGGACCGGCTCCGACGCGAGGGTGTCTATTTCAAACGCGCCTATACCCAATGTGCGGTGTGTGCCCCGGCCCGTTCGACGTTCCGCACCGGATGCACGCTGGAGCGTCATGGCGGCCAGTCAAATGATTTGGCGTCCAAGTCAACCTATGATCTGGATGCACAATTTAAGAACAAGATCGAGGCGGACGTTACGTTTGAACAGATCCTGGTGGAAAACAAAGGGTATGTTGCGGAGCACTACGGCAAATGGCACATGCCCGAGATTTTTAACTGGAGCCAGAACGGTTTGACCCGGGTCATGCAGTATAATGACTTCAATTTTGTCTCGAATACGCCCCTTTTTAACAACTCCAATTCATCGCTGGATTACGATAACAAACTGGCATCGGTTGCGGGTGGTTTGTCCACCAATCAGGCTTCAGGGATGCAACGCAATACCTATTCCCGGTATCCTTATGTGACGGACAGGATTGATACCCGTTACGGACTGGCCCCATATTCAACCTTGTCGGTCCTCCAGCCGGATCAGCAGGGGCGTGATACACTGCCGGCCAATCGCACCCCGTCTTACTTTGATGCGACAGCTTCACTTGCTGCCTTGGATCGTCTGGCCACAAATCCTGGGCCGTTCATCCTGACAACCTCATTCCACAATCCCCATGCGCCAATGGTCGCGACCGGGCTTTACTACGACTATTACAAGGCCCTTGAAAACGGCATGTTTCTGCCGCCGAATCTGGATGGGAACGACATGGCCAATTCTGCCTGGAGCAAGTATGGCGATCCTGATTATCAGGACCCGGCAAAAGTTAAGGAATGGATGGTTTCCTATTACGCCCTGTGCGAGGAGGTGGACCATTATGTCGGTCTGCTGCTGGACAAGCTGGATGAGAAAGGGCTCGCCAGCAACACCCTTGTAATTTTTGTCGCCGATCACGGAGAGATGTTGGGCGCGCATGGCATGCGTGAGAAAAACGTTTTTCTGGAAGAGTCAGCGCACGTGCCCATGCTGATGCGTTTCCCCGGCCGGATCACGGCGGGAACCACCGTGGAGGAAACAGTGGCGACGCTCGACTGCTTTGCCACCATCCTCGACTATCTGGGGGCCTCGGCTTATGACCACGGCGACGGCCGGAGCCTCCGTCGCTTTATTGAGCGGCAGAATTATAACCCGGATTTCGATGATGAGGCGATTGTCACGGAGTGGGATTTTCGCGATCCGCTCCCGGATGGGAGCGGCGGCCTGACGCGCACGCTGGGCGGCGAATCCAACTTCCTGTGCAAGAAGGGGCCTTGGAAACTAATTCTTACCAAAAAGGCGTCCTCCACCCGGCTGGACATGCTGTATAACCTCGAGACCGATCCTTATGAGGTTTACAACTACGTCGGCAACAACGGGATGACGGCCAGCGACGCAGCGATCGGTAAGGCGGAGCATCTGAAGTGTCTGCTGATCGAGTGGATGCAGCGCATGGATGGCCCCAACCGCCTCTATTCTGATCCCGTTTACAATGCCGGCGAGGGCATGGGCGACATCGCGGAGATTACGGCCCGGCGGAAATGGAAGACGCTGAATATCTGGGTGAGTGATACGGCGGTCGAAGTGGGTTTGCCGGTGAATGTCGCCGGGCAGTTGACCCGTAACGAATACATTTATTTGGGCCGCACGACTGCGGGAACATTGAATGTTTCCAGCATCACGGTTCAGGGGGCTGATGCCGGCCGGTTTCAGTTGTCGGAATTTACCTCCGGTTCCATCACCAACGGAGGATATAAGCGGGTAAAACTGACCTATCACCCGGCGTATTACGGGCAGCCGGTTTCGGATGCGCGCATTGTGATCAGTCATGATGCCGGTGCGAATAGGGTGATCGAGTTGTCGGCCGCCACGGTTTCCAATTCACCTCCGACGATCACCTCGACTCCGGTAACCGCGGCCGACGTTGGCAGCGCCTACAGTTACACCCTGGCCGCCTCGGATTTTGAGAATGATCCGGTCATCTACAGCAGTGTCACCTTGCCCGCATGGCTCAACTTCAACACAAACACCGCCGTCTTGAGCGGTTTGCCGTCCGCCGGCGACACGGGTGCTCATCCGGTGGTTCTGCGTGTCAGTGATCCCTACGGAAGCACCGATCAACACTTTACCGTATGGGTCAGCACGGCTGGAAACGATGCGCCCGTGATCACCTCACTGCCGAACACCGGGGTGATTGAAAATCAAAACTTCAGTTACACTGTTGCCGCCGAAGATCCCGACGGGGACTCGCTGACCTATGGCGCACCCACCAAACCTTCGTGGCTCAACTTTAATGCGGGAACCCGGGTATTGAGCGGAACGCCCACATCCACCAATGTGGGTTTCAATATAGTCGCTCTGGCCGTCAGTGACGGAACCGTCACCGTGACGCAACAATTCAATGTTGCGGTCTTCCCCACTCCAGTTCCGGCCAATCTCGTCCAGAATGGATCGTTTGAATCGGGCGGCACCGCACCGACGTATTGGACGCTCGGCGGCACGGCGGTCGGCTCGACTACTTCTGCCCAGGACGGCAGCACCTCAATACGCATCACACCACCCACCAGCGGCGCCTCGGCCAAGCAGACGATTCCCATTCAAAGCGGAACCACCTATACCCTCAGCGTCTGGATTTCCACGATCGGAGTGACGGGTGCCACTGCCGTTTTTGATACGTTTGATAAGTATGATGCCACCTGCCAATTCCTTGTGAGCGGCACCCAGGGTTGGACCAAATATACGGGAAGTTTCACCGCCACCAACACCAGCGTCACGCTGCGAATGTTTGCGTCCAACACCAACTTTTCCGGAACCGCCTATTACGACAACGTGGTCCTTGCGTCGGCCAACGCCTCGAACATGGCGCCAGTCATCACCTCGGTGCCGCTCGCCAATGTGAATCAGGATGCGACCTACCGCTACACCCTGCTGGCTGCGGATGCCGAGGGAAGTGCTCTGACTTGCAGCGCCATAACGGTGCCTGCATGGCTCTCCTTCAATCCCGTCAGTCGGGTCCTTTCCGGCACCCCGACGGCTGTCAATGTGGGTTCCCATCCCGTTACCTTGCGGGTCAGCGATGGCGCGGCGGCCAGCGATCAGAGCTTTTCCATCGAGGTGATTCCGGTGGTTGCCGGATATGATGCGTGGGCTGAGCAGCAGAGCGAGGTGATTGGTCCGCCGAATGACGATTATGACGACGACCTCCGGAGCAACCTCTACGAATATGCCTTGAACGGAAACCCGACGGACCCCCTGGACAAAGGGGTGGAACCGACCTTCATGCTGGTGGGGAATTCGTTGAAGTATATCCATGTGCAGCGTCGGAATGCCCCCGACCTGATCTACAGCGTCGAAACTGCCACCAACTTCTTCTCAGAAGGCTGGGCGATCTCTGGCGCCAGCGCGGAAACCAACATCAGCGGCGGAGCCTATGACGTGATCACCAACAGCCTGACGATTTCACATCCCCAGTGCTATATCCGGCTGAAAATCACCAAGCCCTAGGGAATCTTTCGATGGAAGAAACGCACAGACATGCCGTGACCGCCAACAGTTTTCAGTCACTTTTCATGCTCAGCGGGCTGCTGCTTTTCAGTTGAAGTGGCCCCGTTGCTCTGTCCGAAGTGCGGCGCAACGATGAAGATCATCCGCTTCATCGAACGGCATCAGCGCAAAGAGATTGAGAAGATTCTCCAGCACTGTGGGCTGTGGGAAGCGGATGTGACCCGGGGGCCGCCGCGGACCGTACCCCGAAAGCGGGGGGGCGACAAACTACGCATGGGGGCTAAGATTCAGCGGTCACTCTTGAACGCAATGCGCCCGGTCGCGAACAACAGCTCATTCACCTGCCAATGAAATACGAAACGGTCAGCAAGACGCGTTGTCCGGAACTCGATCGGACTTCTCCACGCTGCTCAATGAAACACGCGACCCTGAAGCGGACCCCAAAATTCACGTTGTCTGTAATCGTCACAATGTTTCTCGCGCTCTGCCCGGTCTCCCGGGCAGCGGCTCCGGCGGCAGGCGCGCCGATTAATCTTTCCCGCCTGGGTGATTCCGGGCTCTATGCGCAGACCCTGGATGCGGTCGCACCCGTGGAGGGCTGCCTGAGGATTTATGACCTCGCGCTGCCGAAGTTCAGGAACGGGGTGCTGAACCGGGCCCCAATTTCCGACTGGGTGGCCGGGTATCTGACCCAGCCGTCCTATTTCACGAGCTTCGATCAATTTAAAAATCTCAGCTACGACAAGATCCACGACCCGAGGTTTCGCTATGCCTTCGACAATGGCTACTACCTGCTGCTGGAGTTGCAGGATGGCCGCTATCTGGCCGTGCTGCCCCTCGTGTCTGCAGACGTGATGTCCAGCATCACGGTTTATGAAGGGGTGTCGCGGGTGAAACTCTGCACCTTTGGCGTCGATCCCTTCAGCGGCGAAGCGGCGCTGTTCAGTTGGGCCTTCGCGGCGGATCCCTACACGGCCACCCATCGTTGCTGGGAGCTGGCGCTGCAATCCAAGTTCTGCAAGGACAACCTCCGGGCGCGCGCGGAAAAGGAATTTCCGGAGATCTACGACCATCTCGGCTGGTGCACCTGGGAATCCTTCGGCGGAGACATCACCGAGTCCAATGTGGTGATGAGCATCAAAGAACTCAAAGCCAGCCCGGTCCCGGTACGCTGGGTGATCGTGGACGACGGCTATCTCGACAACCAAGAGCCGCTCACGGGCGACAAGAACCAGATCCTGAGCTTCGGAACCAACGGCAAGTTTCCCCGCGGCTGGGGCCCCGTGACGTCGCTGAAAGACGATGCCTCGGTAAAATGGATCGGCCTCTGGCGCAACATGAGCGGCGGCATGGGCGGCGTGCATCCGGACCACCACATGCCCGAACTCACGGATCACCTGATACGCCGGACCACCTTCCGGTCCAGGGGAATCGACAAGCCCGGCATTGAGCAGGATGCGATGATCGTGAAGCCCGATTCCGCCTCGTCGAAGGCGTTTTACGACGCAATGATCGGCAACACCGTGGAGGGAGGATTCGACTTCGTGAAGGTCGATTTCCAGACCTACAACTTCTGGATGTATGCCGGCACCGGTAACGCGGTGCACAGCGCCCATCAGAACAACCAGGCGCTCGAAACCGCCTGCCAGGCTCACGGCATGGCGCTGCTCAACTGCATTTCGCAGTGCAACGTCAATCTGTTCAACACCCGCAAGAGCGTGATTTCCCGGGCCAGCGTGGATGTGAAGCTGGACAACGACAACATGGCGCGAACGGTGCAGTCGTTCGCCAACAACATGTGGTGGGGCGACATCCTCTTCGGGGATCTCGACATGTATCACACCAGCAACGCGAAGACCGCCCAATTCCTGACGGTCGCACGGGCGATCTCCGGCGGCCCGGTTTACATTTCCGACCCGCCTCCCGAGTTCGAGGCGGCGCTGATCCGCCCCCTCATTTTCAACGATGGCCGGCTCGTCCGCGCGCTGGCACCGGCGGTACCCCTGCCGGAATCCCTCTTCCGCGGCGCGGGCGCAAACGACCGCTGCTACCGCGTGATCGCCCCGACCCGCCATGGCTCCTGCGCCATCGCCGCATTCAACTTTTCCCCGAGCGCGGAATTGGGCGGAACCGTTAGCAAGGATGACTACCGCCACGCGGCCGCCAAGGAACAGCCCTATCACGGCCTGTGGTCGATTCCGGAAGAAGGCTTGGTAGTCTATGATCGCGAGGCCGAAAAGGGCGTCCGGCTGGACGCCGATTACAGCTACAGCGTGAACCGGATGAAAGGAAAGATCTTCAACCTGGCCCCGATCAGCCAAGAATGGGCGGTGATCGGACGCGCCGACAAATACCTCGGCGGCTGCACCTACACGATCGGGCGCACGTCGGAAACATCCCTGGAGCTGACCTTGGATGAATCCGGGCCGCTGCTCGTCTACCAGCGGGACCATCGGATCACAGTGCCGGAAGGTAAAGTGACACCGCTCGGCGAGGGATTTTATCGCGTCGACCTGCCCGTTGGGGAAAGGAACAAGCGCCTTACGATCACGGTCGCCGCAGAGTCCTGATTCCACTACCCCCAAGCGGGGAGCCCGGCAGCCAGGCGCGGATGATCGCGGTGAACTGCCTGCGCGAAGGCTTCGGTCGGCCAGCCGGAACAGGGGGCCGAAAATTCCTGTTTGGGGGCGGGCTTTGCTGCCGCCGCCCGCGGGAATTCTGACTTTCCATTGCTGCAGAGGGGCTTCCGCCTTGAGATACACCTCCGGCTGGGCAAGCTCCGTTCGGCTATTGAAGAGCAAATTCTTATCAGCAACTCGTCCTCCGAACGGTTCCGATCACCCTCCGTGCCCCGCGGAGCGCGTTCAGGGCTCTTCCACCGTAACCAGCAACCGCTTGACCCGTCGCCATTGCCAGCCGTGCGAAGGCGGATGCGAGGTTGCGCCTCCGGCAGCACGCTTCGCCGACCGCACCTCAGGGAGAAGCTGCCCAGGCGGAAGCGAGCGTGCGATGTTGGAATCCGACCTCACTGCGCAGCGACCGACGGTGTTGTCCGGGTATCGCGATAGGCCCGGGGCGTCTTGCGAAAGCGACGCCGGAAACTGGTGGCAAAATACTGGCTGGAGTTGAAGCCGCACCGGAACGCGGTCTCCGTGACCGGCAGCTTGGGATTCGCTTTAAGCAACCGGGCGGCTTGATCCAGGCGGCAACGATTTAGAAATTCCACCGGCCCGGCGTTCACCAGTTCCCGGCAATACTTGCTGAACGAGGTGATGCCGAGGCCACATTGCGCGGCCATTTTTCCAAGCGTCCAAGCTTCGCTGCTGCTCGCCGCGTTCTCCGTCAGGTCGCGCAGAAACAACTCCACCGTCCGACGGCGCAAGGCCAGCTCCGCGTTCTCGTGGGTCAAATGCTGCGTGGAGGCATCCAACAAGCCCAGCAGAAGCTGATTTAACAGGTTGAGCATCCGCGACTCCATGTGCGGCTGATTCCAACGGCGAATGCACTCGGCCAGCCCGCGGAAAGAGGTCGCGATTTCCGGGGAGGATTTCCAAACCGGATTTTCATTGTGGCGCAACTGGCGTGTCAGCGCAGCGCGATCCGGCGGGGTGAGCGACACCCATGCAGGCCAGCGCCATTCCTGGTTCGGGCGGCGCACGCCGACATCGAGGATGAGCCAGTGCAGTCGCCCCGGCCCGATATTCGGACCGCCGAGCCGGTGCAGTTGCCAGGGGCGCGTGACGATGAAGTCGCCGGCGTGCACTTCAAAGTGCTGCCGGTCCACCGTGAAATCCATGACGCCTGTCTCCAAAAAGGAGATTTCCACGCCTTCGTTGCGGTGGGCTTCCAGCCCCCAGTCCTGCGGTTCGCTGGCATCCCAGTAGCCGATGCTGTTCAAGCCCGGCAGGCTGGTGGCTTTCATGCGCTTGCCGGGATAATGCCCCTTGCTCAAGGCGTGGAAACGGATTTTCCCCTCCGCGATGGCGCGCCGTTGCGGCACGCAACGATCAATCTCGTGGCGCGTCCGCCGCGTTTGATAGATGGGGGCAAGCTGCTGGCGCACGAATGTTCAATATCATTCGGCGAAGGATGTTGCAATCGCGGCGGCATCGTCTTCGAATATCTTCACTCCACACCATGAAACGAACCCTCCTCGCACTCCACTCTTCCGAGGGCGAATGGCGTCAACCCGGCGGGCGGGATGATCCGCAACGGACGGAAAGCCGCGCCACCAACCAGACCGTGAGTGAACCTGAATCTGAATTCTAGATCATGAACGCACCCATGGGCAGTCTGGACTGGAGTATCATCGTCATCTACCTGGTGGCCGTGGTCGGCCTCGGCGTCGCGGCGGGTTTCCTGCGGCGCAAAGGCGAGACCGGCGGCGAAGGCGGCCACTACTTTCTCGCCGGCAACACGCTCGCCTGGCCGGTCATCGGCCTCGCGATGTTTGCGGCGAACATCTCGACCGTCCACCTCGTCAGTCTCGCCGAAGCCGCTTACAAGTTTGGTCTCGTATTCGGCAACTTCGAGTGGATGGCGGGCTTCACGCTGATCCTGCTCTCGCTGTTCTTCGCGCCGCTGTATCTGCGATCGAAGGTCGCCACGCTGCCGGACTTTCTCGAACGCCGGTTCAATCGCGGCTGCCGCGACGTCCTTTCCGTTGTCTCGCTGTTCTCGGCCATTGTGATTCACATGGGCGTGGCGCTTTACACCGCGGCGTGGGTGTTGCGCGGCATCCTCGGCCTCGCGCCCGGCGCAACCATCATGGGCGTGGATGCGCTGATGTTGTTCATCATCGTGCTGGGTGTGTTAACGGGCGTTTACACGATGCTTGGCGGGCTGCTCGCGGTGGTTTGGACGGAAAGCGTGCAAACCGTGCTGCTCCTCCTTGGCGCGGTGGTCGTCACCGTGGTTGGCTACGTGAAAATCGGCGGCTGGAGTGAACTGGCTCACACGCTCGCGACGAATCCGCATCCGCTCGCCAGCGTGCAACACAGCGGTGTCACCTGGGGCACGGGAAATTTTCTCAGCATGGCGCGCACGGCGGACGATCCCTCCGGCCTCGCGTGGTATTCGATTTTGCTCGGCTATCCGGTGCTGGGCATCTGGTATTGGTGCTGTGACCAGACCATCGTCCAGCGCGTGCTCGCGGCGAAGGATGAGAAGCACGCACGCCTCGGCCCGTTGTTCTGCGCGTTCCTGAAAATCCTCCCGGTGTTCTTCTTCGTGCTGCCAGGCGTGATCTGCGTCGCGCTCGTGCAGAGGGGCGCGTTCGGTGGGGCAGCGCCGCAGACCTCGGCGGACACTTACACCTTCCTCATCACGCATCTGCTGCCGGTCGGTCTGAAAGGCCTCGTTGCCGCTGCAATGCTGGCCGCCGCGATGCAGACCTGTTCCGCCGCGCTCAACTCCACCGCCACGCTCGTGGCCTACGACATTTTTAAACGCCACAAGCCGGAGTTGAAAGATCACACACTCGTGCTCCTCGGCAAATGGACGACGATCATCGGAACGATTCTCGCCATCGTGGCGTCGCCGTTGTTTGGCCATTACACGACAATCTTCGAGGGCATCAACAAGCTCATCAGCTACGTCGCGCCGCCGATCACGGCGGTATTCCTGCTCGGCGTGTTCTGGATAAAAGCCTCCGGCAAATCCGCCTATATCACGCTCGTCGCGGGCATGGGTTTGGGCGCGGTGACGTTCGGCCTCGATTTCTTCAAGGCCAACATCGTGGGCGCGGGCGCGACGAAGGAGAGCATTGCCGCCTCGCCGGTGTTGAATTTCATCTACAACCTTGCGCTGAGGGATTTCATGCTGGTGGCGTTCGGCCTGCTCGTGATTTGCCTCGTCATCATGATAGTGACGACGTTCCTGTTCCCCGCGCCGCTCAAAGCGGAGGCAAAACCACTCGTCTGGGAAAGCTGGACCGAGCCGTTGCGCGCCAAGTGCGGCTCGGGCCTGTCGGATTACCGCATTATGTCGGTGGTGATCTTCGTCATTTTCACCGTCCTGTATTTCATCTTCCGTTGACCAAAACATGAAAAGCTTGCTCTGCCTGCTGTTCGCTGCGCTGCTCACCGACTGGGCCACACATCAAACCCAGCAAGGCTACGCTTGGATCACCAGTCTCAAGCCGGAGAACGCCGATCACTACCGGCAACCGCACGCGAACCCCTGCCCGTCCGTGAACAAATGGATCAAAACCAGCCACATCCAGAACTTCTCCATCCATGAGCGCGAGATTGATGGCAAGCTCTACCTGTTCGCCTGCCTCTTATACAGTGGCAATGATATTGATGCCGAGATGAAGCGCATGGCTGCCGATCCCGAAACCGTCCGTTGGCGGAAGGAAACCGATCCGTGCCAGTCGCCGCTGCCGGACGCCGCCGCCGAGGGCAAAATCTGGAGCGACACCAAAGAGGTGTACTTTCTGAAATGAAAATCCTGTTCTTCCGCTCCACTTGGGGACTTGAGGAATTGCCGTCGCTGGAGGCGCAGTTGCGCAAGATCAAGACCGGCGGCTTCGATGGCGTGGAGATGGCCGTGCCGGCGGATGCAGCGGCGTGCCGCGAGGCGCGCCAGTTGGCCGACGACCTCGGCCTCGCCGTCATCGCCCAGCAATGTCGCACCACCGGCGCAACGGTGGCCGAACACACGGCGGGCTTCGCGGCGATTTTCGAGCGCGCCTTGCTGCTGCGTCCGTTGCATGTGAATTCGCACACGGGCCGCGACCATTTCACGCTGGAGCAGAATTTGGAGATCTTCGATCATGCCACCGCGCTGGCGGCGCAACACGACACGGAACTCCTGCACGAGACGCATCGCGGCCGCGCCTTGTTCAGTGCGCCGGTCACGGAACACTTTCTCGCGGAGCGTCCGCAGCTCCGGCTCGTCGCCGATTTCTCGCACTGGTGCTGCGTCCACGAATCGCTGCTCGCCGACCAGACCGAACGCGTCGCCCGCGCCATCCGGCACTCATCCGCCATCCACGCGCGCGTCGGGCACGACCAAGGGCCGCAGATTCCTGACCCGCGCGACCCGCTGTGGCAGCCGCATCTCGACGTGCATCTGGCATGGTGGAAAAAGATTGTCGTCCAGCGCCGGGCCGAGGGCCAGCCTGTCCTGTGCGTGACTCCCGAATTCGGCCCTGCGCCCTACATGACGCTGTTGCCGCACACGCATAAGCCCATCGCCGATCTCTGGGATATCAACGTCTTCATGCGCGACTGTCTCAAGGAACAATTGCCGATTGCATACCGCCGATGAAAAGGATCCTCCAACATTTCATTCCCGGAATCGCCCGCCCCGACCCCGGCAGGCGCAACACCAAAGGCGAGTGGCGTCCCGATTATCCGTGCGCCTACGCGCCAGTTTTCGTCTGGCCGCCTCGACCGCTCGCATTCTTGAAATGGCTCGTGACGTGGCCCGGTTTCATGTGGCCGCGCAATCTCGTGCTGCTGGCGATTTCAGCGGCATCTTGGTTCTGGTTTCAGCCGGAGCTGTCGCGTTGCGCGCAGTTCCAGTGGGAATGGATTTCCCAACTATTTCTCCGTAACCAAGTTTTGATCTGGTTGGTCTATGGCAGCTACCACCTGTATTTCTACATCCTCAAAGGCGAAGGCACAAAGGGCAAATACGATCCCCGCTGGCCCGCGCGGAACAGTCGGACCTTCCTTTTTCGCGACCAGGTTTATGATAATATTTTTTGGACCGCCGGAGTCGGCTGTGCCCTGATGACCGCGTACGAAGTCGTCACGATGTGGCTCTACGCGAACGGCAAGCTGCCCTACGTCAGTTGGAGCACGCATCCGGTGTGGTTCGTGGTGTGGATGTTTCTGATCCCGTTCTGGCGTGAATTTCATTTCTACTGGATTCACCGGCTCATTCACTGGAAACCGCTCTACCAGCGCGTCCACTATCTCCATCACAAGAACATCAACCCGATCTCGTGGTCCGGCATGGCGATGCATCCGGTGGAGACGTTTCTGTATTTCAGCGTCGTGTTGATTCACTGGGTTGTGCCGTCGCATCCGCTCCATTTCATTTTCAATTTGCAGCACACCGGCCTCTCGCCCGCGTGCGGCCATCACGGATTTGAAGGGCCGATCCTCGATGACAAATGGCCAACCGGCTCGTATTTTCATTACCTGCATCACCGCTATTTCGAGTGCAACTACGGCGAAGCCGGCATCCCGCTCGACAAATGGTTCGGCACGTTCCGCGACGGCACGCCCGACGGCGAAGGCTCAAAACTCCGGGAGAAACACTAATAGTGCCTGGAAAGTGCTCTCAATCAAAGATGGACACGGAAAACAAAATTGAACGCAGCCTCGTCGGGTTTATCCGTGTTTATCTGCGGCTTATCAATTGTTCACATAAATGACCTCCCGCGAACGCATCCTTGCCTCCATCGAACATCGTCAGCCCGACCGCGTGCCGGTGGACCTCGGCGCGACACCCAGTTCCGGCATCTCGGCCATCGCCTACGGCAGCCTCAAGCGCCATCTCGGTCTCACGCAGGGTAACACGCTCGTCTATGACGTCGTCCAGCAACTCGCGCAGCCGGAGGATTTCATCCTCGACCGCTTCAGGATTGACGCGGTGGACATCGGCCGCGCCTTCAACACCGAGCCAGCCGCATGGCAACCCACGACGCTGATGGACGGACAATCCGCGCTGTATCCTGCGTGGTTTAATCCGGAACGACAGCCCGACGGATCGTTCGTCGTCCGCATGAAGGACGGCCTCGACATTGCGCACATGCCCGCGCGCGGCACGTTCTACGACCAAACCTATTTTCCGTATCTCGACGACTACCCGACGGACTTCCGCGATCTTGACATGGAAATGAGCCGCATCCTCTGGGCCGCGCTGGTTCACAGCCCGTGGGATCACGCAAACGACCCCGGCTTCTGGGACACACTCCGTGCCCGGACGCTTGAACTTCGCCGGACCAGCGACCGCGCGTTGATGGTCGTTGTCGGCTGCAATCTGTTTGAGTGGGGCACGTTTCTCCGGCGCATGGATAATTTCCTCATGGACCTCGCCGCCGAACCCGAACAGGTCGAACGCCTGCTCGACGCGCTGATGGAACGCCATCTCGCCACGCTCGAAAAGGTCTGCCGCGCGGTGGGCGACATTGTGGACGTCGTCCGCTTTGGCGACGACCTCGGCACAAACCACGGGCCGTTCATGTCGCCGACGATGTATCGTCAGCTCTTCAAGCCGCGCCACACCATGCTGTGCGACTACGTCCACAAACATTCGGGCATGAAAACCTTCCTGCACTCTTGCGGCTCGATTCGCGCGCTGCTGCCGGATTTGATTGAAGCCGGCTACGAGATCATCAACCCCGTGCAGACGACCTGCCTCGGGATGGAGGCGGACGGATTGAAGCGCGATTTCGGCAAGGACATCTGTTTCTGGGGCGGCGGTTGCGACACCAAAGTGGTGCTGCCCACCGGTACGCCGCAGCAGGTGAAGGACGACGTGAAGCGCCGGCTGGACCTCCTCATGCCCGGAGGCGGCTTCGTCTTCAACACTGTCCACAACATCCTGCCCGACGTGCCGCCGCAGAACATCGTGGCCATGTTCGAGGCGATTGAGGAATTCAG
>JALOTU010000216.1 GCA_025457725.1 Verrucomicrobiota bacterium | reverse complement strand
CGGCGTTGCGGAGGGCGGCGGAATCCGTGGGGAAACTCTCGGTAAACGCCTCCTGAAGCGGCCCCGCATAGGACATCGTCCGGGCGTGTTTGTCGGCGATTGAGACAATCGCCAGCTCATCAAAAACCACTTCCCGATAGCGCTGATTCATCTCCTGCGCGCAGTTAAGAACCGATTTCCAGGCCTGTTCCAATGTCATTGACATAGTGTTGAGGCATTTTTTAGCAGGAAGAACGCCAGCCCGGGGCTCAAAACAGCTCGTCAAGGAACTGCTGCATGGCCGCCCAGGACCGTTTGTCGGCACGTTCATTGTAGGCGGCGCCGCGCGAGTTGTCGCTCCCGGCATTCCAATCGGTGAAGCTGTGGACGGCACCGCCGTAGAGAATCAGCTGCCAATCGGCGCCGGCCTTCCGCAACTCCTCCTCCAACGCGGAGACTTCGGCGGCGGGCGCGTAGGGATCGTCCGCACCATGCAGCACCAGCACCTTGCACTTCACCTCACCCTTGCCGGCAGGCAGGGCGGTGCCCAGTCCCCCATGGAAACTGACCACCCCTTTCACGTCAGCCCCGCTGCGAGCCAGTTCCAGGACGGTGGTGCCACCGAAGCAGTAGCCGATGGCGGCGACCTGGCCGGTTTGGACCAGGGGGTTTTTCTCGATGAAATCCACCGCCGCCTGCACCCGTGCGCGCAACAATGGGAGGTCCTGCTTGTATCGGCCCGCAAGTTTCCCCGCCTCCTGCGCGTCCGCCGCCCTCACACCCTTGCCATAAATGTCCGCGGCAAAGGCCACATAACCGAGTTCGGCCAGCATCCTGGCGCGCTTCTTTTCGTAGTCGGTCAATCCCTTCCATTGATGCACGATGACCACGGCGGGACGTTTTCCCTCGATGCTGTCGTCCCAGGCCAGATAGCCTTCGAGCACCGCGTCGCCCTGGTGATACTCGACGGTTTCGGTGCGGATCTCGGCCTGAACGGTGAGGTTGGCGAGCAATCCAACGATGCCCGCGAGGATCGGGATCTTGTTCATCATGGCTGCGATGGTGAGGCGATTGGGGCTGAATACCAATCAAAAAGTCTGTGCCCCGGGCGGTCGTCGGAGGCGGAAGACGAGCGTTCTTGGAGGTCGGAGGCCACTGTGCCCCCGGAGGATGGCGCGGTCCGAGATAACCGGAACGCGGACAGCCTTGTCCGCGAGTCGGTCGCGACAGATTCGCGCGGACAAGAATGTCCGCGCTCCGATGCCCGGTTTATGGAAGGGGGGAGAACTTCGCGCCGCGCGGCCCTGTTCCGGCCCTGCAAAAACCGGGATGCGCCCGTGGGGCTTGGGCCCTGAATTTTGTCGTGGCACCAACCTGTGGGCGGGCGTAGGTTGGACATGGAAACTGAAGAAGGCTTTCTTCGAAACGAAGCACTCAACCAGGAGACGACATATGGAAGTCGAAGTCAGTGCCCGAATCCAGTGCCCGTTTTGCGGCCAGCGATTTGATTTGGTGGTGGATACCAGTGCCCGATCCCAGCGATTCTCAACGGAGTGCGAGATCTGCTGTCACCCGTTCGATGTGGTCGCCGATTGTGAACCGGGAGAGGTGGTCGCGCTGGAGGTCTATTCCGAGTGAACCGCTGCCGGACGCGATTCCGCTGATTTTTGTGGCCTGAAGAAGGTTGCCGGGTATTCTTCTGCGCGCATGAACATCACACCCAGTCTTGTCTTGTGGATCTATGTCGGCCTGCTGGTGATCGGCGGCTTCATCGGTTATATGAAGGCCAAGAGCCAGGTCAGCCTGATCACCTCCCTGGCCTTCGCCGCCGCGCTGGCCTTGTGCGCCCTGGAAATCGTTTTCAAGTCGGGCATGGCCTACGTGTTTCTGGGGCTGCTGCTCGTGGTGTTTTGCATCCGGTTCACGAAGACCAAGAAGTTCATGCCCTCCGGCATGCTGATGACCCTGACCCTGGTGACGCTGATTATCTACGCAGTCCTTGCCGGGCAATGACCGAGGCGCTCACCCGCGCACCCGGATCAACGTCTTCACCGCCCGGTTGCCCGCCGACATGCTGCGGAACAGGTCGGGAAGCTCGTCGAGGAGACAGTCGCCGCTGACGAAGTCGCGGGAATGAATCACCCCGGACTCGATGAACTCCAGGGCGCGCCGAATGGCGCGCGGTGTGTGATGAAAGCTGGCGCGGAGGGTGAGATTGGAATAATGCAGCAGCGTGGTGTCGAGCGTAATGAAGGTTCCGGACGGGCATCCGCCGAAAAAATTCACCACCCCGCCCTTGCGGACCATGCGCACGGCCTGTTCCCAGACTTCCGGCTTTCCCACCGCTTCAATCACGGCGTCGAAACCGCGATGACCCTGGGGCAGGACCTTCAATGAATCCGGCGTCTCCACGCAGACGGCGCCCAGCGTTCTGGCGGTGGCCAATCGCGTTTCGCCGCGTCCGACCACGGTGACCACGCAGCCGAGCTCGCGGGCCAGGGCCACGAACATGAGTCCGATGGGTCCCGCCCCCACCACCAGCACCTGCTGGCCCCCGGCGAGGCCGGTGTCCTCGACCCCCTGCACCACGCACGCCAGCGGTTCCACCAGCGCGGCATCGTGAAAATCCGTTGCCGGCTTCAACCGCAACATGTTCTTCTCCACGATTCGCGCCGGAACGACAATCGATTCGGCATAGGCCCCGTTGAGAAAAAGGAGATCGTCGCAGAGATTTTCCTGACGGACGTTGCAGTGGAAGCACTGGCCGCACGGCGCGGAGTTCGCCACCACCACGCGTTCCCCCAGAGTCCAGCCCTTCAGTTCCGGGCCGATTTCCTCCAGGGTGCCCGCCAGTTCGTGTCCGAAGACCGCCGGGGGGACGATCATTTTGGCGTGGTAACCCCGTTTGAAGACCTTGAGATCCGTGCCGCAGGTCAACGCCGCCTCGATGCGCAGGCGCACTTCGCCGGGTTTGAGCGCGGCAGGTTTCACGTGCTCGATGCGCACATCCTCTTTCCCGTGGAGAACCGCGGCTTTCATGTGTTGAGGCCTCAAATCTGCCGTGGCGGCGGCGCTTTGACAAAGCTTGTTTCACGGAGATACACCGGCACCAGCTGTTCCCCGGGCAAAAAATCCGATCGTTCCAGAACAAGCTGGCCCAACCGCAAAGCGCTGGGAAACAGTCCATGGACCCCGGGCAGGGCGCGATTGAGGTCCGGTCCGAACATCTGCCCCCCGGCGGCAAGCCGGGACTCGATTGCCTGGCGGGACACGATATGAAGGGGCTCGGTTTCGATTCGGTCCGCATCCGACAGATGCCATTGGGCGAGGTAGAACTCGCCGCGTTGTGCGTCCACGACCAAGAGGGTGTCGCCCCGCACCCCGTCCGCCTGCGCCTGTGCGGCAAGAACTTCCATCGTTCCGATGCCCGCCAGTTTGACGTTTCTGGCCAGATGCCAGCCTTGCGCCACGGCGATGGAGGCGCGGATGCCGGTGTAGGAACCGGGGCCCAATCCCACAGCGACGCACTCGATGTCCTCGCGCTCGAGGCGCGCCTCGGTGAGCGCCCGCTCGATCATGCCAAAAGCCCGGGTCGAGCGCCCGCCAGCCTCAACCACCTCGCTTTGAAATGCGGCGGCGGCCCCGCTCAGCGGTTGGACCACCGCCACGCAGCGCTGGGAGGTTGAAAAATCAAGAGCCAGGATCTTCATGACGGATACGGCGCGTGGTCTCATCCACCACCTCGATGTGGATGCGGACAAAATTACCCGGAACACGCGATTCCGGAATCAGGGCGGCGCCCCCGTCCGCGCCGGGGACAAAAAGGCGCTCCGCCCACTCGATCACCGCGACGCCTTCGGGTTGCAGGAACTCCTCGATGCCCGCCCCGCGCAGTTGTTCAGGCGTCTCCAGACGGTAGAGGTCCAGGTGCGCCAGGGGAAGCCGTCCGTCCTCGTAGAGGTTCACAATGGCGAACGTGGGTGAATGGACGCGCGCCCGGGATCCCAACCCCCGCGCGATCCCCTTCACCAACTGCGTTTTGCCGGCGCCCAGATCGCCAGTGAGGGCGATGAGCGTGCCCCGTTGGACTTGGCGACCCAAGGATTCACCGACACTCTCCGTGTCGGCTGGGCTACGCGAGGTGAACAAATCCATGGTCCATCATGGGGCGAACCCCTGTCTTGTCACGCAATTGAATCCCCGCCTCCGCTTGGATTCTTCCAACGCACGTCAAGTTGACCCCGGGGAACATAGCCTTCCACCCGTCAAGCAGGGGCACGGCGTCCGAAGGCGCGACCGTGAACAGCAACTCGAAGTCTTCGCCATCGGTCAGCGCCATCATCAGGGCGGTTTTGGTTCCGTGCGACCGCTTCGCCTTGTGTTTGGCCGCGCGGCTGACTGGGAGGGCTTTCGCCAGCAACTCCGCCCCCACCCCGCTCGCCTTGAGAATGTGCGGGAGATCCCCGGCCAATCCGTCACTCAGATCAATCATCGAGTGAATGTTGAATTGGCTGCAAAGCCATTGCGCTTCCGCAAGCCGCGGCTCGAAATCCAGGTGCTTCCCGTCCAAAGATCCCCCCAGTTCGCCCGTGACAAAGATCGCGTCGCCCGGCCGGGCTCCGGAGCGCAAAACGGCCTTGCCCCGGGCCACAGATCCCAGCAACGCCACCGAGATAAAGGCGCGTTCTGGCGACGTGGTGGTTTCTCCCCCGACGATGGCCACGCCGTACTTCCTGGCGATGGCGCCCAATCCGGCATAGACCTGATCTGACCATCCCGGATCCCGCCCCAGGGGCAGGCCCAGGGTGATGACCGCTGACCCGGGGCTGCCGCCCATCGCGGCGATGTCACTGAGGCATCGCGCCAAGGCCTTGTGTCCAACCTTTTCAGGAGGCGCTTCCGGTTGGAAGTGGATCCCTTCTACCACAGCGTCGGTTTTGAACAACAGCTGGCGATCCGGGATGCCGACGTCCAGCACCGCACAATCGTCCCCCGCCCCTACCACCACGGAATCGTTGGCCGGCAGCAAAGCGG
>JALOTU010000215.1 GCA_025457725.1 Verrucomicrobiota bacterium | reverse complement strand
CTGAGGAATTTGTGACAGGCTGCGTCAATGGATTTGCGGGCCGCATCCTGATCCAATCCCTCCAGTTCGATTTCAATGTACTTGCCCACGTGAACCGCCCGGATACCGGAGTAACCCATGTGTTCGAGCGCGACCTGCACGGTCTTGCCCTGCGGATCCACAACCGCCTTCTTTGGGGTGATGATGATTTTCGCCTTCATGCCGTCGCGGCGGGCATGTTCCAAAAACCTGTCCCGGCGTGCCAGCGAAATCGTCGACGGGCGCGACTATGGGGCACAGCCTCAACCGGTTCAAGGCACCTGGATTCAGCGCGAAAGCCAGACCAGATGGGGATTGTTGGTGCGGGCCCGGTTGATGGTGAAATCCCAGTAGTCGGTGTTCTTGAAGCGGGCCGAATGACCATCGACAAAAAGGAACCGGCATCCTTGGGCGTGCAGATTGGTGTGGGCAAAGCCTCCCGGGCTGGAGGGGTTGGCGTGGACTGCGGGAAGGTTTTTACTGTCGAAGAGGTAGACCTGGCAGGACGGTTTGGGCAGCGCGCTGAGGCGGATGTTCTGCTCCGTGGCCCCCGTGCCGTTGAGCAACCCGTTGAGGCAATAGTGGAAGAGGTTCTTGCCGTTGCTGCGGCGCGTATTGCTGGGGCAGATCCACAGGGATCGTCCGGGTGCTGCGTCAGCGTTGGTTCGCCACGTCATGTCATAGTACCAGGGCAATCCCAGGGTCCGGGGCAGAACGACGTACCAACTGTTGGTGTGCACAGACTGGAAGGGCCACACGGGCGGATTGGCCCAGCCTTCGGGTGGAAGCTGGTCTCCATGATCGCCGGCATACAGGTGCACGGCCAGCCCCCACTGCTTGAGGTTGTTGGAGCAGGAAGCTCCTTGCGCTTTGGATTTGGCCCGGGAAAGCGCCGGGAGCAGCAGGGCCGCAAGGACTGCGATCAGGGCGATGGCCACCAGCAGTTCAAGGAGAGTAAAGGCGCGGCTCCGGCCCGTGTTCCCTGCGAATCGTTTCATCCCCCCCAGCCCCCTGAATCCCTGTGATGTCCGTGTTACCGGAAGGCCTGGCCGGGCGGGATCTCCTTGATCACGCGGCCCTGTTCATCCACCAGATAATCCACCGGCACCTGAATGGTGCGCCCATCGGCCGTGGTTTCGGTTTTCCAATGCCGCACCACGCGCGTGGGTTGCGGCTCGAAGACATATCCGACCGCGGCGGTCGTTCCCTCCACCACGCCGACTCCCGCTCCCGCGACATTGCCGGCGACCGCCCCCACACCCGTGCCCACGGCCGTGCCGACCTTGGGGCCGGGCGAGTTTTGGTTGGTCACACGAACGGCGGTGTCCCTGGTCTTGCAGCCGCAGGCGGCGATCAGACAGGCGAAGCCTGCGAGGAGGAAGAGTGGTTTCATGGCGGGATGGATCGTTGAGTGCATCGATTGGAGATCAGAAGCCGACCGAGGCGCGTTTGCCCTGTTTGACAATGGTGCGTTCGTCCTCCCACACTCCGATGCCGGCGCGCGAGCTGAGGGAGAGCTGGAAGATGTAGCTGGTTTGCTTGGTGCGGCCCGCGCTGGTGCGATCCTCGATGATCTTGCCGGAGAGGGTGTAATCCGGGAGCCGGCTGTGCGGCTTGTCCTCGAAGAGTTCCTGGGCTGATTGCTGCTCGGCCGCCAGCGGATCCTCCGGGCCCCCGTAGGCAATGGTGGTGCTGGTCTGCACCTTGCCGGTCCGCAGCAGGGCCACCCGCATCTTCTTCACCAGCATGTCCGTGTCGAGCTGCTGGCCGGTGTTGTTTTGAATGCGGCTGATGGCCAGCAGCGCCGGTTCGCCCGGTTCGCCGCTCCGCAGCATCCCGGGATTGATGAAGTTATCAATCAGCGACGCGGTCATGGCATCCGCCGCCTGGCTGAAGTCCTGGATGTTGATGCCCTCGGTGGTGGTGATGAGGTTGGAGCTGTTCGGATCCACGTAGGCCGTCTTGCTGGCGCAACCGCCGAACACCAACACGGTGGCGGCGCAGAGAAGCAGATTCAGTTTCATGGTCATGGTTGATCGATTCGTCCTACTTCGTTGTGGGTTCAATGAATTTCATCCGGAAATCCTTCGCGCGCGGTGTCGGGGCGGTGGCCGTGATGGCGATCTGTTCCTGCGCCTCGATGGTCCGCGGTCGCGCCACGGCGGTGGGGAGATCGATGATCATTCCATTCTCATCGAACCACTCCACGCGGTAGCTGAAGGAGCGTGCCTTGCGGGTGCGGTTCTGCACCTGCACCTGCACCTTCAGAAAACCCTCGGCGCCGGTGGTCGTGTTCACCCCGACGATTCGCACGATGTTGTTGAGTGTCTGGTCGGTCAGCACCCGTTCGTCGGAGATCATCTGGGTCTGGCCCGCCTTGTCGGCGGGTGCGACCGTGTTGACGGCGGTGGATCGGCAGCCTGTTACCGCCATCAGCGCGGTGGCAACCAGGAAGAGGAGGGTCAGAGTTGTGGTTGTCTTCATTTTAGGATGAATTGGCTGACCAACAGCGGACTGGTCGTGCTAACGCTGCGAACATATACCACGTTCACGATACCGTCCACAAGGGTCACCTCCGCCTGCTGCCCGAATCCGCCGGAGATCTCCAGCCGGCGGTTTTTCGGGGTGGGACATCGGAAAACTTGAAATTCCTTGGGCAGCGTGGTCCAGGACCGGGTGTCGGCAATGTTCACCGCCGCCTGGTAGATCGCGGTGCCGATGCGTGCGATCAGTCCGCCCCAGTCGCTTTGCTGGCGCGCCATGGAATTGATGCCATAAGCCGACGCCCCCTTCGCCACGGCGGAGATCAACGTCTTGGTCAGAATGGCCGGCCACTCGTTCTTGAAGTCCAGCACGATGATGGAATCCATGTTGGCGATGGTTTCGGTGTTCCCCTGGACGTCTGCCCCGCTGACCGAAAGGCTCGGGAGGTAATTCTCGTGGGCCTCGATCTTGGGGAAGGCCGCCCCGACGTAGGACACATCGGCGATGATGATGGGAACATCGATGCGCACCTGGTCGCGGGTGGCGGCGCGGCCGGTTTCGAAGATCACGTAGGTGATGGGGGCTTGGGGGTTGAAGGTGGACGGATTCGCCAGTTCCTCCAGGGCCGCGCGGATGGCGGTGTTTTCTCCGGTCACTTCGATCACGCGGTTCAGGGACTTGGTGGCGCGCTCACGATCGGAACTGCCCGCCCCGGCATGCAGAAAATAGATTCCGTCGAGGAACACCGTGAACGGATTCACATAGTCGGCATACACCGTGAAGCCTTCAAGATTGGCGGTCGTTTCCTCCAGCTGTCTGGAAAACTCCGCGTCCTGCCTGGCCCGTTCAACCTGTTCGCGTTGCTGGCTTTCCTGTTCCTCCTCCCGGGCTTTCTCGATTCGCCGGGCGTTTTCCGTCACCGCCTCCTGTTGGCATTGATAGGCGCGGATGAGCTCGGGTCGGGCCTTTTCGATCTCACCCAGGGCGAGGTAGTTCAAGGCCTTGTACGTGTGGAGCATGATCAGGTCGTAGGGGCGTCCTTCGTAGGGGAGGCTCTGCTGGTTCGAGAGGATGGCGCCCGCCTCGCTGGTGACGCGCACTTGGGCCTTCTGCTGGTAGTCCTCAATCTGCTGAGCGGCCTCGTCAAAGTGTTCGTTGCTTGCCTGATACCTGCCAACCGCCCGCAGCGCCGTGCCGGCCTCGAGATGCCAGATCACGCCGTCCTTGGTCCCGTCCTTCTTCCTGGCCCGCTTCTCAAACTGTGTGGCGGCCTCCTCGTATTGTCCTTGATCCCACGCCGTGCGCATGGACATGGCCTGGTCCCGGTAGGTTTTGCAGCCGGTCCCCGCCAGACACAACAGCACCGGCAAGCAAGCCAGGAGACACCCGCTCCGCATCCTGATTCGGAGTCCGGCCATGTGATTTCCGATCGCGGGGGAGGAGGTTTAGTCGCCCGTGGCGGGCCGCAGCACCGCGCCTTTGTCGATGCCAAAATCCTCGACAATGAGGGCGGTGGACAGCCTGGGTTGAACGCTGATGACGCGAACTTTGCCAATCAGGATTTCCTCCCGTCCCAGCACCTCGAGGGTGTCCGGATCCACCAATTCCTCCCCTTCGGCAAAGACATTGAAGAGTTGGCCGCTTTCGACGCCGGCGCCGGCGCCGCGATTAATGGTGACCTGGGTTTCCCGCCTGGCGAGCACTCGAACCGGGAACACGAGGTCGGCGACGCGGGTGGCGATTTCCTGGGCTGCCGCGCGGGTGATTTCCAGCAGGAGGGCGTCCGAGGGTTCGGCATTCCGCTGGAGCACGGCGGGGTCCATGCGGTCATCGGTTTGCTCCAGTTGAACGGAGGTGGACTCCAGCAGGCTCCCGGTGCCGGCATCATAGATTTTGGCGGTGGTGGACAGGCGGATCTTCCGTTTCAGCGCCACCTTGTCCAGATTGGGCAACTCGATCTTCGAAGTCGTGTCGTCGAAATCGTCCACGGTTGCAACCAACAGGTACCTGGCCCCGGCGAGCTTTCCTGGCTGCGCGGCGTTGGGGTCGCCGGTGGCCACATTGCCTGAGCCCGCCAACTCCTGCTCCCGGACGATGGAGGGCAAGTCGCTGCGGCCGACGATCTCGAACTTCCGGCCGGCGTTGAGGCGATCCATCAGCTGGCTGTCGTAGGCCTCGACGACGCGCGAAAGTGAATTGGCCTTTCCTGAGGCCGCCATCGCCGCGGACAAGGCAGGCAGCGGCTGGATGGTGGAAACCGCCAGAGTCGCCTTCCCGCTTTGTGCCGTGCCGGGCACCACGCTGAGCAGGAGGCTCGCGGCAACGGATGTCAGCTGTCCAGTGACCTTCATCGGTGTCCACCTTGATGCCGCTTTGGCGCAGCATCTGGGCGTAGCCTTGCAGGACCTCCACTTCCGCGTCTGTCAGTTTACGATTGTTTTCCAGCCCGGTATAGGCGGCCACCACATCTTTCCAGCGGGCATACCCCGCGTCCGACATCTGCAGGGCCACCGTCAGGGTCTGTCCGTCATAGAAATTGACCGTGCGCTCGAACGGTTTGAAACCCTCGCGCGTGAGCCGCAACTTGTTCAATCCCGGCGGGACCTCCAGCTGGGACGGCGCGGACCCGACGGTGATGCCGTTGATTTCCACACTGACATCCGTGACCTGGGTCCGTGCGTTCCCTTCGCCGAGCACCACTTCGTTGTTCTCCGTCAGCCCGACGTTTGGCAACTTGGCGAAATCCGCGATGCTGCATTGCAGGGTGACCTTCACACGCGAGGAATCGATGGCCACGGATCCCAGCGAGGACGCCTTCGCCAAGAGGCTGGAGGCCATCCTCTCGGCGGCTTCATCCAGCAGTTGGTTCAAAATGTCCGAACTCTCCACCTGCAATCCGGCCGATTGACGGAGTGTTTTCGTGGCGACCAGTGTGCCGCCGCCGACCTCGCCCCCTCGTGCCGCTTCAGCCAGGCGGTAGCTCACCCGCAACCGGTAGATATCGTTGACGGTTTTGACCCCATCGCCAGTGAACGTGCGACTCTCCTTGCCAAAGCTGTTGATGGACGCCAGGAGCACGTAATCGGCGTCCAGATTCTGCGCCAGTCGGAGGGCGGAGGTGCTGTCGCTGAGCAGCCGGTCCATTTGCTGGCCCGGGGTGTCGGCGCCCGAGCTGCTGCCGGCGGCAAAGTCCTTCAGCGAATTGAGAATCACCTCCCGCGACAGCACCTGCATCTGGGCTCCGGCCATGCGGCTGGCGAGAAAATCCTCCAGTACGGGGACACTGCTGTCGAAGTCCGCCCCGGCTCGATTGTCCGCGAACACCGCCACCTTGATGGTGTCGGCGTTGGTCTTGGTCTGGGCGCCGCAGGAAGGGGTCCACGCCAGACCCAGGAGCGCTAGGGCGGCGAACAGGCCGGCGTTGCAGACGGGGCCGCGTCTCGGATCCGAAGGGATTCTGTGAACCAGCATGGGCTTTCCATGGATGCAGATGGCTGAAAAGTCAACTCGGGAAACGGCCGCTCGTGATCGTGCCGGGCCTGACACCATTACATCCGGCTATTGCGGGATGGGGGCGACATTCGCCACACTTTCGCCGTGATCGCTAAACGTATCATCCCCTGCCTCGATGTTCATGGTGGACAGGTCACCCGGGGCGTGCAGTTTGGGCGTGCCGAGGAAGGTGGCCTGCGGAATGTGGGTGACCCGGTCGAGCTGGCATTGCGTTACAACGAACAGGGCGCCGACGAAATGGTTTTTTTCGACATCACGGCCAGCGCGCATGGCCGCGCCACCATGGTGGACGTGATCGAGCGCGCGGCTGATCAGTGCTTCATGCCCCTGACCGTGGGTGGGGGCATTCGCACGGTGGACGACATGTTCGTGATGTTGCGGGCGGGTGCGGACAAGGTGAGCATCAACTCCTCCGCCATCGCCACCCCCGACCTGATCCGCGGGGGCTCCGAGAAATTTGGCAGCCAATGCATCGTTGTGTCCATCGACACCAAGAAGGTAGCGTCGGATCGTTGGGAGGTGTTCTCTCACGGTGGGCGGAAAGCCACCGGATTGGAGACGATTGATTGGGCTAGGCGGGTTGTGGCGCTGGGAGCGGGGGAGATCGTGCTCAACAGCATCGATGCGGACGGCACCAAGCAGGGTTTCGACCTGGTGATCACCCGGCGGGTGAGCGAAACGGTGGGAGTGCCGGTGGTGGCCAGTGGCGGCGCGGGCAATCTGGACCACATGGCGGATGTTCTCCTGGCTGGCCGGGCCGACGCGGTTTTGGCCGCCAGCATCTTTCACTTCAACGAATTCACCGTGGGCGACGTGAAGCGGCACCTGGCTTCCCGGGGGATCAACGTCAGGCTGGAACCCGCCACTTGCTCCTGAAGACTGGGGTCCGGAGGAATATCCACGAAAGAGAGTGGTGCCCACGACAGGACTTGAACCTGTACCCCGGTAAAAGGACTAGAACCTGAATCTAGCGCGTCTGCCAATTCCGCCACGTGGGCACTGCGTGCTGAGCGGCATTCAGCCAGGTGGGCCTCTCCGGAATTAACCAGACCCCGTCACCACTGCCGCATGCTCGTCAGGCGGCGATACTATAGGGTTGCGTGCTGACGGCAAGACCAATTGCCAGACCCTCAATGTCCCCTCGGGTAACAGTTAGTTTTGGCGCACGGCGTGCCAGGGCTGCCGAGGCGCGTCGGTCAAGCGGAGCCATCCGCGTTCATTGGTTTCGCGAAGGCGTGTTTCTTCAAGTTGTGCGATCCCTCTGGCCCGCATTTGCTCCGTAGCTGTCCGGATTGTCCGCTCTTTCGAGGTGTCCCGAGTCTGGTGCTCGGGTTAGAAAGCTGGGCGGCGGACTCCGCAGGATGGTGATGCAAGCATGCTGTCGTGGAAAGCGAGTGGGCATCACATTTCCTCAACACTCAAAAGGGTTTGAATTAATCGCCACCTCGCATCCGGGGCGTTGGGCCGGACTTCGACGGGGGTTGGCAAGGAGTCAGCTAGAGGAGCTGCAACGAAGTATATGAAGTTCCCAAAGTCGTATCTCCGGATTCTTTCGCTCAGGAATCTGCTTTCTCTTCTCACCACAACCGCATTGCTTTCTCCAACTGCCTTCGCCGCGGAAGTCACGCTGGCCTGGGATCCAAGTCCCGACGCAGGAGTGGCGGGCTACCGGCTCCATTACGGAACCGCCAGCGGAATTTACACAGGTTACACCAACGCCGGGGCGGCAACCACCCTGACCGTTCGCGGTCTGCTCGACGGAACCACCTATTACTTTTCCGCCACGGCCGTGGGCACCAATCAGTTGGAGAGCGATTTCTCGAACGAGATCGTCTATTCGGTGCCGGCAGCCAACACCACGATCACGGTGATTGGGGGACAGACGATCAACGAGGACGGGGTGGCCGGTCCGATTGGCTTTACGGTGGGGGATGGGGAGAGTGCGGCGGGGAGCCTGACGCTCAGCGCCGCCTCGAGCAATGCGGGGCTTGTGCCGGTGAGCAACATTGTGTTCGGGGGCAGCGGTGCCAGCCGGACGGTGAGCCTGACCCCTGTGGCCAATGCCTCGGGTAGCGCACAGATCACTGTGACGGTCAGTGACGGGGAGCTGAGCGCGACCCGGCAGTTTGTGCTGACGGTCAACAGTGTGAACGATGTGCCGACGGTGACGTCGATTTCCAATCAGAGCATCGCGGAGGATGGAGCGACCAGCGCGCTGGGCTTCACGGTGGGGGATGTGGAGACAGCAGCGGGCAGCCTCATTGTCAGTGCCGCCTCGAGCAATCCGGGTTTGGTGCCGGAGGCCAACATCAGCTTCGGTGGCAGCGGAGCCAATCGGACCGTGACGGTGAGGCCGGCGGCCGACCAGTCTGGTGGCGCGCAGATCACCATCAGTGTCAGTGACGGGACCGACGCGGTGACCAGCGCGTTCAGCCTGACGGTGACCGCGGTGAATGATGCGCCGACGATTACGGTGATCGGCAATCAGACCATTGACGAGGATACGGTGGCCGGACCGATCAGCTTCACGGTGGGGGATGTGGAGAGTGCGGCGGGGACGTTGACGCTCAGCGGGGACTCGAGCAACCTGACCCTGGTGCCCAAGGCGAACATCGTGTTCGGGGGCAGCGGGGCCAATCGTGCGGTGACCGTGACGCCGGCGGCCAACCAGTTTGGCGCCGCGCAGATCACCGTCACCGTCAGCGACGGTGCTCTCACCGCTCAACGCACCTTCACCCTCACCGTCAACAGTGT
>JALOTU010000214.1 GCA_025457725.1 Verrucomicrobiota bacterium | reverse complement strand
AATCGTCGTGCTCGATGGCCATACGCTCAACCCCGGCGATCTGAGTTGGGACGGGTTGCGCGCGCTGGGCGACTGCACGATTCACGACCGCACCCCACCCGACCAGGTTTTCCCCCGCGCTGCAGGGCATGAAATCGTGCTGACCAACAAAGCGGCGTTGGCTGCGGAACACTTTGACCGGTTGCCAGAACTTGAATACGTCGGCGTGCTGGCCACCGGCACCAATGTCATTGACCTGAAAGCCGCCGGCGAACACGGCGTGGTGGTGACCAACGTGCCGGATTACGGCACCGCTTCCGTGGCGCAACTCACCTTCGCCCTCCTGCTGGAGCTGGCCTTGGGGGTTGGCGCGCATTCCGCAGGCGTTCGTTCCGGAAAGTGGAGTGCCAGCCGGGATTTCAGCTACACAGAGTTTCCCTTGGTTGAACTGGCCGGCCTGACGCTGGGGATTGTGGGTTTCGGACGGATTGGGCGCCAGGTGGCCGCCATTGGGCGGGCGCTGGGCATGGAGATCTTGATTCACAGCCGCACTCCCCCCGCACCAACCCAACCCGGGATACGCGTTGCGGATCTGGACACTTTGTTTCGCGAAGCCGACGCGGTGACGCTCCACTGCCCGCTCACCGAGGCGACGCAGGGGCTGGTGAATGCGGTGCGGCTGGCCTCGATGAAACCCTCTGCCTTCCTCATCAACACAAGCCGAGGCCCCCTCGTGGATGAAGCCGCCCTCGCCACGGCGCTCAACGCCGGGAGCCTGGCCGGGGCCGCCGTGGACGTGCTCGCTTCGGAACCGCCTCCCGCCACCAGCCCGTTGCTCAGCGCAAGGAACTGCATCGTCACACCCCATATCGGCTGGGCAACGGCGGCGGCGCGACGGCGTTTGCTCGAAGTGGCCGTGGCGGGCGTGCGGGCTTTCCTGGATGGCCGACCTCAGCATGTGGTTGTACCGGGATAAACCCGCACACTCCCGAGGGCAAACGCATCGAATGACTCCGTGTTTTCGGGGTGGCGCCGGTTTTCAACCGGCCTGGGGATAGGGTGGCATGCAGGTGGGCTCAATTGGCCGGCTGGAAAGCCGGCGATACCTCCCGGATCAGGACACCGCTGCCCTGGCACACTCCAGGGCTGGCGTTTTCCGCAGCGATTGTATTTAGTAGTCGGCGTGCAATTGATTCGCGACATTTATGCGGAACGCATGGCGGCGGGACAGCCGGTGATTTCTCTGGAGTTCTTTCCACCCAAGACCGAGGACGGGGAACGCAACTTCTTCGAGAAGACGGTTCCGGCCCTGGTTGCCTTGAGGCCTGATTACTGTTCGGTGACCTATGGCGCCGGCGGCGGAACGCGGGGCAAGACCCTCTCCATTGTTGACCGGATCCAGCGCGAGTACGACCTGCCCGCGCTGGCGCATCTGACCTGCGTGGGCTCGACCCGGGAGCAAATCCGCGAGATCCTCGATCAAGCCAAGGGGATCGGCATTCGCAATATCCTCGCCTTGCGCGGGGATCCCCCGCCCAACACCGAGTTCACCAAACCCGAGGGCGGGTTTGAATACGCCGCCGACCTGGTCAGGTTCATTCGTGAGGTGACCGGCTTTGGCATCGGTGTGGCCGGATTCCCGGAAGGGCACCTGGCCTGTCGCGAGGGCAAACTGGCGGATTGGGGGCATCTCAAGTCCAAGATCGATGCCGGAGCTGATTTCGTCATCACCCAGTTGTTCTTCGACAACCGGGACTTCTTCCAGCTCCGCGACCACCTGACCCGGGCGGGGGTCACCGTGCCGATCGTGCCCGGGATCATCTCGATCCTGAGCGCATCTCAAATCCGGAAGTTCGTGGCCCTGTGCGGTGCCAGGTTGCCGGACGCACTCCAGGGAGAATTGCAGCAGCGAGCGGATGACGACGCTGCCGCGGCGGAATTCGGCATCGAATACGCCACCCGGCAATGCGAGGAATTGCTGAAGGGGGGCGTGCCGGGCCTGCATTTCTACACGCTCAACAAGTCGCATTCCACCACCCGAATCCTGAACAACCTCGGCCTGGCTTCCTGAACGCCCGCCATCCGCAATAAGGCGACGGCCCGCCTGGGCAAGTCGGCAGTTGTATCCCGACAGGTTTCCCGCTTGAATCAGGCACGAACATGAATCTCGACGACAATCAAAAACAACAGGTGGCGCAATGGCTGGACGCGGGGGCGAAGTTGTCCGAAATCCAATCCCGTTTGGATTCCGAATTTGGCCTCAAGCTGACCTACATGGAGGTCCGGTTTCTGGTGGATGACATGAAGCTCACGCTCAAGGATCCCGAACCTTCCAAGTCTGCCGACGAGCCCGCGCAACCCATGGTAGGGGGCCACAAGCCGGAACCCGCCTCACCCCTCGCCGGAATGAAGCCGGATGCCAAGCGGGCCAAGGGCGTCTCGGTCACCGTGGACACGCTTACAAAACCGGGGACGCTGGTCAGCGGCAAGGTGACGTTCAGCGACGGCAACATGGCGGATTGGTATCTGGACCAGACCGGACGTCTTGGTTTGGCTCCGAAGACCGAGGGTTATCGCCCTTCGGCGGCCGATGTGCAGGAATTCCAGGTGGCGTTGGAACGTGAGATCACACGTGCCGGGCTTTGATCGGGCCAACCGGAGGCTTGCACGGTCCCGTCCCGCGCGACAGGGCTGCGGTGGAAGGCGGAGGTCAAATGGTCAAACACCCACCCGATAGGCTCAGGGATTGGTGGGAATGCGATGTTTGAGGTAATACGCGCCGTTTGCCACATATTTCTCCGCCCAGTACTTGAGACCGGCGCGTTCCTGTGGGGTGAGGTTGCGCACCACCTTGGCGGGTGAACCCAACACCATGGATCCCGCCGGGATTCGTGTGCGCTGAGTGACCAGCGCGTTGGCGCCGATGATGGATTGAGCCCCCACCACCGCCCCGTCCAGAATCACCGCCCCCATGCCAATCAGCACTTCATCCTCCACCGTGCAGGCGTGAACGATGGCGGAGTGCCCCACCGTCACGTAGTTGCCCACGAGCGCCGGGTAGTCGTCGGAGAGATGGACGACGGCATTATCCTGAATGTTGGTGCCCTCCCCGATCACGATCCGATTGATGTCGCCCCGGACTACCGCGTTGTACCAGACGCTGGAATGGTCCCCGATCGAGACGTCGCCAATCACCACCGCGCCTTTCGCGATATAGACGCCCTGGCCAAGCCGGGGCGTCTTGCCCAGGTATCGGTCCAGCTGTTCGTGCAGTACCTGCGTGTCCATGCTTCCGGAGGATGCGGTCCGGCCATGGATGGTGCACGAAAAAACCGCCCGCCTTTCAGCGGGCGGTTCCCACCAACCCAATCCTCAACCCAAATGAAAAGACCCCCAAACAACAGGCCTCTGCCACAAATCCGACGTCAACTCGGGAAGGGTTATTCAGCCCCGGTGGTTCCCGACAGCCATTTGCCACAGGCGGGCGCAAAGTTCTGAGGCTTGTGGAGAAGTTTTGAACTTTGGCCGGGACAAGGGTATCCCTATGGACAGCAACAAATGGAACCACGCCCGTCCAAAGTCAAACGTGCCAAAGCCAAGCGGCACATCCCACGCTCCCTCAAGGAACTGACACCGTCCCGGCATTTTGCCCCCGCCGCCTTCTTCCGCGAACTTGTCTGGAAAGCGCTGCTGACCAGGCGACGGGGGGAACACAAGCCGCCCACATTCCCCACACTCAAGCACGGCGAGGTGGCCATCACATGGATCGGCCATGCCTCTTTTCTGATCCAGTTCACCGACCTGAACCTCCTGGTCGATCCGAACTTCGCGAACTGGCTCTTTTTGTTGAAACGCATCAAGCGTTCAGGCCTGAGAATCGAGGATTTGCCCCCCATTGACGGCGTGCTGTTGACCCACGCGCACTTTGACCATTTCCACAAACCCACCCTGCGAAGACTGCCGCATCCCAAGATTGGGATCCTGCCCTGGGGGGTGGGTGACCTGGCCCACGACCTCGGATTCTCCCGGGTCATCGAGTTGGAATGGTGGGAAAGCTTCAGTCATGCGGACTGGAAGGTGACCTTCACGCCATCGAAGCATTGGGGAGCCAGGGCCATCACCGACGCCCATCGCGGCTACGGCGGGTTCGTCCTGGAACATCAAGGTCGATGCATCTATCACGCCGGAGACAGCGCTTATTTCGAGGGGTTCAAGGAGATTGGCAGAAGGCTGGCCCCCGAAGTCGCCCTGCTGCCCATCGGCGCCTACCATCCGGAATCGTTTCGGCACGTTCACATGGGACCCGATGAGGCGGTCAAGGCCTTCCACGACCTTAAAGCCTCCTGGCTGGTCCCCATGCATTACGGAACCTTCCGCCTCTCCTTCGAGGACATGGACGAACCCCCACGCTGGTTGCGCCGCCTGGCCCAGGAAGACGGGGTGACCCACCAAGTTAGAATCCTTGATGAGGGCGTGCCGGTCATCTTCTAGCAGCGCTTCGTTTCCGACTCCGACCGGAGTTGTGGATAACTTTGCCGGGGCCGGTTAAAGAAGTTTTTCTGAAGCAGCACCCTTGACGCCACAAAATCTTGTGTGTTACAAACGTGCAACCACTATTCCCTGTGGTTTGAAATTATGCGCTGCCCTAAGTGCGGCTGCCAGGAAGATAAGGTCATTGATTCACGTGCCTCCCGCGAGGGGGCCACGATTCGACGGCGTCGTGAGTGTCTGAAGTGCCGTCACCGCTTCACCACCTATGAGGAGATCGAGCACGAAGGACTGCTGGTATTGAAGGGGGACGGGCGGAGGGAGGAGTTTTCCCGCGAGAAACTGGTTTCCGGCATCAAGAAGGCCTGCCAGAAACGGCCGGTCAGTCAGAAGGTGATCGAGGATCTGGTGGAGGAAATCCTGGATCGCGCGGTCGCCAAGTTCGACCGGGAAATTCCCGCCGAGGTGATCGGCAAGATGGTCATGGATGGACTCAGGGAGGTGGATGACGTCGCGTATGTGCGATTTGCGAGCGTCTATCGTCGTTTCCAG
>JALOTU010000213.1 GCA_025457725.1 Verrucomicrobiota bacterium | reverse complement strand
GCCATCCAGCACCTGTGCCAATCGCACGTGCGCTCCCTGGCGTTGTGCCGAAACGGTCAGCGGCAGTTCGCTGCAAAAGCGGCCGTCATAGACATTCGACAGTTTCAGTGAAATCAACCGCAGGCTGACCCGGCGTTTCCAGGCCCGCTGCAGCATGCCGTGCAGGCGCCCAAACACATCGGTTTCCAAATCGGTGGGTTCGATCAGGCTCTCGCTCACCTGATCCTCGGCCATGTCGTTGTACCGCACCCGGACCGTCAGTGTGCGGACACTGCGCCCCTCCTGGCGCACTGTGGCAAACAGGTCATCCGCCATGCGGCGCAAGGTGGCCTCCACATATTCCTCATCCGTCACGTCGGCAGCGAAGGTTTCCTGGTGACTGAACGTTTTCTGGGGTTCGCGCGCCGCCACCAAGGGCCGGTCATCAATCCCGCGCGCAAACTGCTGAACGACAACAGCCTGGCGGCCCAGCACCAGTGACAGCAACTCCAAAGGCATCCCGGCAATGTGATGTATTCCCCCGCCGCGTTGAGTCGCAGGCTGGTCTGGGGACCGATGCCCGGCAGCCATTGGTTGGGCAACGGATGCAGAAACGCCTCCTCGCCGCCCCGGGGCACTTCCTCCAAGGCCGCCGGCTTTCTCAATTTGGAGGCGATGGCGCTGATGAGCTTGTTGGGACCGATGCCCTCGCTCACGCTGATCTTGAGCTTCTGCCCGATGGCCTTCCGGATGATTCGCGCAATTTCACCGGGCGGTTTACGCGCGCCGGACAGGTCAAAGTATCCCTCGTCAATCGAGGTCTGCTCCACATCCGGCGTGAAGTCGTAACAATACCCAAACATCCAGTTGGAAAACTGTTCATATCGCTCGAAGTCGCCCGGCAAAACGATCAGTTTCGGACAGAGCTTGCGGGCCCGCGCCGTCGGCATGGGAGTGTGGATTCCAAACCGGCGGGCTTCATAGGAGGCGGATGCAATGATGCCCCGCTTCTCACCGCCCACCGCAATGGGTTTGCCGCGCAGCTTCGCGTCCGAAGCCTGTTCCACTGAGGCAAAGAAGGCGTCCGCGTCCAGATGAGCGATGGTGCGCATGCATGCAAAGTCAGAAGGCAGAGTGCAGATCTATCTCTTCATTCTGCCTTCCTAACAAGCCCCCGCATCACCCCCTGAATCATCAGTTCCTCGGACGGCAGCAGATCGGGATACCGGGGGTTCTCCGCTTTGAGGAAGGGTTTGCCGTTCTTGAGCACAAACGTCTTGAGCGTGCTCTTGCGGTCAATGAGCGCCGCCACCACCTGGCCCGGGCGTGGATCCGGGCCGTGCTCCAGAATCGCAATGTCCCCGTCGCAAATGTGCCGGCCGATCATGGAATCGCCGCGAACGCGCAGGGCGAAGGTATTCCGCGTGGGTTTGATCCCCACACTGCCCACATCCACCGAAACGCAGCCTTCCGGTTCCTGCTCGCGATTTTGCGCGTAGCCCGCCGGAATGGAGCCAAACAGCGGGATGTCCACCACCCGCTGCCGCAAGGGCAACAAGGCGGAAACCGCACGCAACGACCGCGCCTTGCCGGGTTCCGATTCCAGCGCCCCCTTGCGCTTCAAGGCGACCAGATGATCCGCCGCCGCCCGGGTGCTGGCAAAACCGAAGTGCGCGGCGATCTCCCGCAACGTCGGCGCCGGACGCCCGTCCTGAGTGATTGTCCGAACAAAATCCAGAACCTGGCGTTGACGTTGGGTAAGTCCGGTCATAACTACTCATATGAGTAGTTCTTTCAATGTGCGTTGTCAAATCGCGCACACTGTCAAATCGCGCACCTCGACAGCAATATGTCGAGGCACTAGTCTTCGGCCGCACCCAGGATTCGGACCATGGAAATTAAGATCGAATGCGGTTGCGGAACCCGCTTCTCGTTTGATGTTGAACCCAAGAACGGGCGCATGCCTTGCGCCGTGAGCTGCCCCAACTGTCAGGCGGACGCCACCGAGCAGGCCAACCAAAGCATCCAGCAACAGACCGGGGCGCCCAAACCCAGGCTGAAGATCCCCACTCCAAGCCCTGCCGCCTCCGCCCCTTCCCCTCCTCCACCAGCCAACCCGACGTCCAGACCCCGAAAGGCCGCCCCAAAAGCAAAGCGCCCCGCTCCTTCCCGCCTTTCGTTTCTCTGGAAGACAGTCCTGCCACTCCTGGCGGTGGGTTTCATTGTGTTCAGCGTCGGCAAGAAGTGGTTGGATCGCGCCAAAACCGTGGCGACCGTGCTCTCCAGCGAATCAAGCGACGAAGCCGGCACTTACGAAAACAACTTCAGCTTTGAGGACGCGGTGTTCCTCTACGTCAAACACCCGGACAGCGCGGCGGTGGCGCAGGCCAGCCTGGAATTCCTGTCCCAACACCTGAAGCGTCCGGGAGCCGTCACGAACGTCCTCGAAGATCTCGAACCGGACTTTGGGACCAACGACTGGTATGTGTTCCCCTCCCACAATGGTTACGTGTCGATGTACACCGGGCTGCAGTGCCAACGCCCGGTCTATAACGGACTGGCGCAACATCTTTCCAGCAAGTTTTCGGACACGGTGATGGTTTACCGGGACGTCGATTTCACCGGGGAATTCTACTTCGGCGTGTTTCAGTCGGGCGATTTGAAGATGAGCGGGGAAATGAAACTGGCGGGCAGCAACCTGCTCAATGCCGAGGAGACGACCACTTTCACCGGGGAAGAATGGGCCCGGGAACACGGTTACGTGGAGGATTCCAAAAAGGATGAGTTCTACGAGAAGTTCCACTGGGGCCACGCCGAGGCCATCAGCAAGAACCTGGGTCTGAAACTCTGGGATCAGGAATATGACGAGTCCCGGCGACCCCTCTGGCTAAGGCTTTTCTAGCGCCAGACGCAGGCACACCGCTTCCTGGTCGGTTCTGAGATACAAATGGTTTCCCGCCAGCGCCGGCGGATTCCATGTCTTGCCCGGAAACACCTTCCACCGCGACAGCTCAATCAATTCGTCCGGCTCCAACCGGATCAACACCAGATCCCCGGCCTCCGCCAGCACCAGCAGGTATTCCCCAACGAGGAGGGTCTGGCCGTGACCGTACCGACCGTCCTTCCACTGCAACTCGCCCGTTTCCGCGGAGATGCACGCCAGAATGCCGTCATCGAGTCCATAGATGAATCCAGCCTGTTCAACCAGATTGCAGAACTTGGCCTTCATCCGACGGGATTTCCAGACGAGTTCCGCCGACACAGTCTCCTCCCCCTCCCGGCGGATCGCATACAGCTCGCTGCCGTGGCCGTAGCCGCTGGAAAACAGGACCCGATCTCCGTCCAGCACCAGCGGTGCAGCCACATGAACCTGCGCCTTCGAGTAGGGTTGTTCCCATAGCAACCGGCCGCTCCCCAATGCATGACCGGCCACCGTGCTGTAGTTGAATACCACCACCTGCAGTTGCCCGGCCATCTCCGCCAGAACGGGTGAGCTGTAGGACGCACGGTCCTGCCCCGCAGCCCAGAGAACGCCACCCGTATGTTTGTCAAGAGCCAGCAACGAACGTCCATCAGATCCGCCCACGCTGAGGATTATGCGGTTCCCGGACACCAGTGGGGAAACGCTGTATCCCCATTCGGGCACTGCCCCGCCATTTTCCTCAATCACATTCTTCGCCCAAACCACCGTCCCGGTCCGCAGTTCCAGGCAGGTCAGCCACCCCGTCGCGCCCACGGCATACACCCGATCCTCGTCAATGGCCACCGTGGCGCGGGGACCTTCCCCGGCAATCGTGGTGGCATAGCGCGCGGCATACGCGTGGGTCCATACGCGCTGCCCCGTCAACGCGTCGAAACAGCTCACCAACTCATCCGGACCCCGCTGCTCCTGAGTCACCGCCAGACCGTCTTTGACCGCAAAGCCGCTCCAACCCGCCCCCACCGGGATGCGCCACAGTTCCTGCGGCGGATGCCGGCTCCAATCCGTCTCCCAGGGAATCGCCGCCACGCGGCCGTTGCGGTTGGGTCCCAGGAATTGCGGCCAGCCGTCCGGCGGCAATGCGGCGGATGCCTCGCCCAAACTCGCGGAAGCGGCGGGAGGACGGCGGACCGCCTCGGTCGAAGAACGTTTCCATCGCCACTCCACCACGGGGACCAGGTCGCCGTCCACACCCCTCATCCGGACAACCGCTAGGACCAGTCCATGTGCCAGAATCACAGCGCCCAGGCAGATCCAGCGCGTGCGCCAGGGCAGTCTTGAGAGTACCAGCAGCCACAGCAGCAGACAGAGGAAGCACACTCCAAACAGCAGCGAGGTCCAGATGTTCTTGTCCTGCTGATGCACGTCCCAGAACACCCGCACCCACAGGATCGCCGCCGCCGTCAGCCCCAGAAAGACCCAAGCCGGCCACCACCGTGCTCGCTCGCCTGGTCTCACCTCGCCCTCCTTCTGCGGACTGACCATGGTGGCAATGCCTCCCGGTTCCTCAGCGGACGAATTCCAGCTCCGGCAGCCGGGGGATGAGTCCGCGTTTGTGGGCCTGGCCGAGGAACCGCCGGATCGATTCACGACCCGCATCGCCGTAGTCGAGGGTCCAATGATTCACATACATCCCCACAAACTTGTCTGCCAGGTCCGCCCCCATGTCGCGGGCGTACTGCAACGCATGCTGAACGGCTTCCGGACGATGATCCAGGCTGTATTGAATGCTGGCGCTCAAGACCCCGGAGATCATGCTCCGATCCGGAGCCGCAATCCGTTTGTGAATCACGTTTCCGCCCAGCGGCAGCGGTAACCCGTCGTTCTCCCGGCCCCACCACACCCCGAGATCCTCGCACACTTCCAAGCCCTCCCGCCGATAGGTGAGCTGGCCTTCGTGAATGATCAGCCCCACGTCCGCCTTCCCCTCGTTCACCGCCCGGAAAATCTGGTCGAAGGGCACCACCACGAGGTCCAACTCTGGCGCCGATTTCCCCATCCACAGTTGCAGGGCCAGAAACGCGCTGGTCATCGTGCCCGGCACGGCAATCCGGCAGGTCACCACCTGCTCCCGGGTGTATTTGCGTTTTGCCACCAACATCGGCCCGTAACCATCCCCCATGCTCGCCCCGGACGGGAGCAGTGCGTAGTGGTTGCAGACGTGCGCATAAGCGTGAATGCTGACCGCCGTGATGTCGAGTTCGCCACGGGTGGCGCGCTCGTTCAGTGTCTGGATGTCCTGCAGAATATGCGTGAAGCGAAATCCTTGCGTGGGAATCAGGTCCTTCGCCAGGGCGTAGAACATGAAGGCGTCATCCGGATCGGGCGAATGGCCCAAGGTCAAAACTCGGTCAGTCATTTGAACCACCAGTCTTCTGGTTTCCTTCAGGGCTGTCGATGGAAAATCCGGCAATGCCAAAAGGCCAAGAGACCTCGATAGCCCAGAACGGTTCACCCGCTCCGCCGAACCGGAGCGCGGACATTTTTGTCCGACCGAACTCCTCCTGAAAGCCCAAGCGCGCACGTTTGGGGGACCATTGGTGCATGATCGCGACTCGCGGAGAGAAATGTCCGCGAACCAGGGGTGT
>JALOTU010000212.1 GCA_025457725.1 Verrucomicrobiota bacterium | reverse complement strand
CCATTGGCCAGGACGAGGACCGTGTCGTTGGTGCTCATGTCGCCGTCCACGGTGATGCGGTTGAAGCTGGTGGCCACCGCCTCGGTGAGGCAGCGCTGGAGGGTCCGTGGGGGGATGGCGGCGTCGGTGGTGATAAAGGCCAGCATGGTGGCGTGCAAGGGCAGGGAGGCGGGCCGTTTGCCGTTCGGGCTCATGCCGGGATGGATCATGCCCGCTCCTTTGCAGAGGCCGCCCAGCCGGACGGTCTTCCCGCCGAGCCGGAACTCGATCGCGATCTGTTTCGGTCGCGTGTCGCTGGTCATGATGGCCTCGGTGGCGTGATCGGCGTGCGTGGCGGTGGAGCCGAGTTCCACGGCGGCCTCGATGATGCCGGCCCGGACCTGGTCCATGGGCAGCGCGACCCCGATGCGTCCGGTGGAACCCACGAGTGCCGAGCCTGGGGGCAGGCTCAGGGTGCGTTCGGTGAAACGGACCATTTCCTGAGCGTCCTTCATTCCCTGCCGGCCCGTGCAGGCGTTGGCATTGCCTGAGTTGACGACAATGGCCCGGGCCTTCCCATCCTTCACCCGCTCCACACAGGCCTTGACCGGCGCAGCGCACGTTTGATTCGTGGTGAACAGGCCGGCGACGGCGCAGGGGGAATCCGAGACGATCAATGCGAGATCGCGCTTGTTGCCCTTCTGCGAGCCCTTGCCGGTGCCCAGGCGCTTGATGTCGCAGAACACGCCGGCAGTCTTGAATCCCAGGGGCGCCACAATGGAGCCGGGGAGGGTCTTGAATGAATGCTTCATGCTGCCGCTCTTTCTGCACGGAGACGCACCGGGATTCAAACCCGAACTGCGTCCAATTCCAGGCGCACCATGTTGACGATCACCGCCCCGTCCGGGTCAGGCGGATGCATGGCCAGGTATTGGTTCACGACGGCGGCGATGAAGTCCGAACGTTTGTCCTCCGGCACCCGGTGCGTGTAGGGCATCCACGTCGTGCGAAACCAGCCGGTGAACGCTTCGACCCCGGCATGTCGGGCTGCCCTGGCCGCCAGGCGGATGGTGACCGGCTGGAAACCGGTCGCGGGCAGCCACTGGCGGTATTCCTCGTCGCTGTGGAAGAAATAGGGTTTCGCGATCCTTCTGAAGAACGCCCGCCAGGCGGGTGAACGCATCTGTCGGCGCAGGGCGAGGAACACCTCCGCGGCGTTTCCTTTGCCCCCGCACGACACCATCAGGCGGCCGCCTTGCCGCAGCGCGCGGGCCGCCCCGCGCAGAAAGGCCGGGTGATCTGCCACCCAATGCAGTGCCGCATTGGAGAAGACGATGTCGAACTCCCGGGGCAGATGAATGGAGGCGGCGTCCATTTGGCGGAACTGGAGGTTGGGATGATCGCCTTCCGGATGACAGGCCCGGGCGTGGGCGATCATGTGCGGGGAGTTATCGATGCCCAGCACCCGGCCGTCGGGAACCTGCCCGGCCAGGAGGGCTGTCAGTTGTCCGTCTCCGCATCCGACATCCAACACCTGCTCATCGCCGCGCCATTGCAGCCCGCGGATCAGGTCCTGGCCCCAGCGAGCCTGGGAGGCGGAGCTGGCTGCGTAATCCGCCGGATCCCACTGGAAAGGGTGGCTCGGTGCGACGCCGGGTTCCATGGATCTTGTTGGCAGCGCGGCGCTAGATCAACCCGGCGGTTTCCGGAAACCCGAAGCGGATGTTCATGCTCTGCACCGCCTGGCCGCTGGCGCCCTTCACGATGTTGTCCTCGGCGCTCATGATCAGCAACCGGCCGGTGCGCGGGTCGAGTCGCCAGGCGATTTCCAGCACGTTGGTGTTCACGATGTTCTTGGTGTCCGGCAACATCTGGCCTTCCAGCAGCCGGACGAACGGTTCGTTCCCATAGGCCTCCTGGTAGCAGTTGGCCACCTGGTCCGCGATCTTCGCCCCGTCCTCCGCGGTGCTGAAGTGCGCCGTGGGCGCCGTGTAGAGGGTCGACAGAATCCCGCGGTTCACCGGGATCAGGTGCGGGGTGAACTGAATCGTCACCCGGGATCCGGCGGCCAGCGACAGTTGCTCCTCGATTTCGGACAGATGCCGGTGTTTGGGCACGCTGTAGGGGCGGATGCTTTCGTTGCATTCACAGAACAGGAAGCCGACCTCCGCCTTTTTCCCCGCGCCGCTCACGCCGCTCAGCGAGTTGGCGATGATGCCTTCGGACCGGATCAGCCGCGCCCGGAGCAGCGGGATCAACGGCAGCAGGATGCTGGTCGGATAACATCCCGGCGAGGCGATCAGGTTGGCCTCGGCGATGTCCCGGCGGTGGACCTCCGGCAGGCCGTAGACCGACTGCTGCAATAATTCCGGCGCCGGATGTTCATGCGCGTAGAATTCCCGGTAGACCTCGGCGCTCTTGAGCCGGAAGTCCGCGCTGAGATCGATGACTGTGCAGCCCGCCCGCAGCAGGGGCACGGCGAAGTCAGCCGCCACCCCGTGCGGCAAGGCCAGGAAGACCACCTTCGCCTGCTTCGCCAGCGCGTCCGTATCGGGTTCGCTGAAGTGCAGCGTGCGCGAGCTGGGATGGCTGGCGAATTTCGGGAACACCCGGGCGAGGGTCTGGCCGGCGTGTTGCCGTGACGTCACGGCCGTCAGTTCCACCCGGGGATGGTTCAAAAGCAACCGGACGAGCTCCTCGCCCGAGTAACCCGAGGCGCCGATGATTGCGGCTTTGATGGTGTCGTTTTTCATGTGGCTGTCTCCCTGCGGAGTGTCGGAGAAATGGATTAGTGAACTTCCGCGAAATTGCAACCCTGCAACCCAGCCTTCCCGGCTGCCGGGTGACCGAAAGTGGGTGATGACCCCATGGTAGGGCGGTGCTGCCGCACCGACCCCGACCCCGTCCAGCGGTCGGAACGAAGTCCGGAGATCGCACGCTCACCGTCATCCGATCCGCCCCTGGTACGGCGCGGGGACGGCGCGCAGGCCGTCCCCACCTCGCCCGTTTTCCGTCACGCCCCGGCCGCCGGTTCCCGCCCATCCGAAACAAAAAAACCCCCGCAGGCCGGAGCGGCCCGCGGGGGATGAACCCCAAAACCTTGTTTAGCGCTTGCTGAACTGGAAGCGCTTGCGGGCGCCGGGCTGGCCGTACTTCTTGCGCTCCTTCATGCGGGAATCCCGCGTGAGCAGGCCTTCGGCCTTCAGGACCGGGCGCAGGTCGGCATCGCTGACCAGCAGGGCGCGGGCGAGGCCCATGCGAACCGCGCCGGCCTGGCCGGACGGTCCACCGCCCTTGACATTGATCATCACGTCAAACTTCTCGCTGGTGTTGGTGGCGGCCAGGGCGCGGGCAGCCAGGGTGCGATGGTTTTCGATGGGAAAATAGTCTTCAAATTTGCGACCGTTGACGGTGATCTTGCCCGCGCCGGGCAGGAGGTCCACCCGGGCCACCGAGGTCTTGCGGCGGCCGGTGCCGCCCATTCTGGTTTCTTTCTTGTCAGCCATGATTCAGGAGAGATTCGGGAGCGTTAAGGATCAACCGGCGACCTTCATGGGTTCCGGCTTCTGCGCTGAGTGCGGGTGGGCTGCGCCCTTGTAAACTTTCAACTTGGTCAGCAACTGCCGTCCGAGGCGGTTCTTGGGCACCATGCCCTTGACCGCGCGATGGATCAGATCCTCCGGGTGCTTCTCGCGAACCGACGCCACCGAGCGGTACTTCTCGCCGCCGCGCCAGCCGGAGTAGCTCATGTATTCCTTGGCCGTCTCCTTCTTGCCGGTCACGCGCACCTTTTCGGCGTTGATGACCACCACGAAGTCGCCGGCATCCATGTGCGGGGTGTAAACAGGCTTGTTCCGGCCGCGCAGCAGATTGGCCACCTGCACCGCCAGCCGACCCAGCACGGCGCCATCGGCATCAATCAAATGCCAGGTCCGCAAATCCTCGCTTGCTTTGGGCAAATATGTCTTCATCTCAAATGTCAAAGGGCGCCAAAACTATCAGAGAAGGCGGCCAAGTCAATAGAGCGTTTCGGATGGTTTCAGCCCCCAAATGGCCTCCGACAGCTCTTTCGCCACACATCCGGTGGGGCCGGTTGCCGGCGGTCATTTTCCGGATCACATCCCGGGGATCTCCTCCCAGAGTGCGCGCAGATCCTCATCCTTGAGCGCCATGCTCTTGATCGACTCCTGCTGGCCAGCGCGCACCGCGAGCTTCAGCCATTTGCGCGACTCGTCCAGCCGGCCCAACTGGCAGGCGTAACAGGCCAGGTTGTAGGAAATGACCGGTTCCGCGGGAAACTTCTCGAACGCGGGCAGGAGGAGATTCCAAGCCTGCTGCAGTCCCCCGGCGGGGACGCGCCGCATGGCGTAGGCCCGATGCAGCCAGCCGGCGGGCCGGGCCGGCGCGATCTGGACCAGTTCCGTCGCCGTGGCCAGGGCGGCGGTCCAGTCCTTCAATTCCGCCTGAATCAACCAGCGCAACTCCAGCGTATCCGGGTGATGCTGGTTCTCCGGCGAAAGCTGGTCCAGCTCCGCCATGGCATCCGCCGCGCTGCCCAGCCCCAGCCAGCCGGAAGCGGCCAGCAGCAAGTGGGCATCAGGCGGCTCAATCGGTTGCATGCCCGGAGTATACGCATCGCGCGTGACAAACAACAGCCGCGATCCGTTGTTGAGAGACGGCCGACCGTCGGACCGCGCCATCCTCCGGGGGCGCAGTAGCCTCCGACCTCCAAGAACGCTCGTCTTCCGCGGCAGCGGACGTCACGGGTCGTCGCACCAGCTCGCGGACAAGAATGTCCGCGCTCGATCATTCATGCGGGCCGCGACATTCTCCGTGCGCATCCGGGTGGCTCCGTCAATACTGGCTTCGGACGACAGACCGATTTATGCGTATCACAGGCGGACAGGCGGCCCGGCGGCATTTGAAAGTGCCCAAGGGTCTGGACGTGCGACCGACACCGGACCGGGTGAAGCAGTTCAACAGCCTGGGCGATCGCGTGGCCGGATCGAAGGTGCTGGAATTGTTCGGTGGATCGGGCGCCCTCTCGCTGGAATGCCTGAGCCGCGGCGCGCAACTGGCGCTTTGTGTGGAGAAGTCCTTCAAACATGCGGAGTTCATCCGACGCAACGTCGCGGCGGCGGGATTGGAAACGGCCGCTTTTGAGGTGCGGGTGCAGGATGTGTTTTCCGCGGTGCGGCAGCTGGCGGACGAGGGAAGGCAGTTTGACCTGATTTTTGCCGATCCGCCCTACGGCGAGAAGAATGTCGGCAGACGCTCCGAATCGCTGGCGCAGCAGCTGTTGGACGAACCCGGCTTGACCCGGCTGCTGCTGCCAGGCGGACTGCTGGTGCTGGGACACGCGCGTCGGGACACGTTGAGCCTGCCGGGAGCCTGGCAGGAAAGGCGGGTGTTGAAGCACGGCGACAACGTGATGCGGTTTTTGCTGGGGGCAACCTAGCCAACGCTGCGAGCACGAGTCTGTCCAGGGGGCGGGGCGGGCGCCTCAAATCAGCCCGTGCTTTCAGGGTGGCGCCGGTTTTCAACCGGCCTTGCGACAGGGCAGCATGTAAGTGGGTTCAATTTGCCGGCTGGAAAGCCGGCGATACCTCCCAGGTCAAGACGCGTCTGCCCTGGCCCAATTTCGATTCCCCGTTGCAAGAACCGGCAGGATGAGTAATCTGTCCGGCACCGTAACCAGTTGATCATGCGGCAAGTTGTCACCATCGCGGCGAACGCCTTCCTTGAACTGATCCGGCAGCCTGTGTTCCTGTTGCTGGCCACCGGTTCGTCGCTGTTCATTATTTTCCTGGCGACACCCTACTACTTTGCGTTTGGCGACGAGCCCAAGCTGGTGAAGAACAGCGTGCTGGCGGTGATGCTGTTGACCGGCCTGTTTGGATCGGTGCTCAGCGCGTCGGCGTCGCTGGGGCGGGAACTTCATCGCGGCACCGCCCTGGCGGTGTTGTCCAAACCGGTGGGCCGCGCGCAGTTTGTGCTGGCCAAGTTCGCCGGGGTGGCGCTCTCGCTGGTGGTCCTCGTCTACGTGAACCTGATCGCCGCGCTGCTGACCAGCCGCATGGCCTTTGATGCCTACGGGTCCACGGACCTGTTTGCGCTGGGACTTTTTTCCCTTGGGCTATTGTTGGCTTACATTCTCGGGGGCTTCAGCAACTTCTTCCTGCGCCGGCCCTTTGCCTCCGATGCCGTTCTGAGTCTGGTGGTGATGCTCACTCTGGCCTTTGTGGCGATCAATTTTTTCGACAAGAACCTTGCCGCCCAGCCGTTTGCCAAGGGGGTGGATTGGAACATGATTCCGGCGGGCATCCTGGTCTTGTTTGCCATCTGGATCTTTGCCGGGCTGGCGCTCGCCTGTTCCACACGATTGGAGATGATCCCGACGCTCGCCATTTGTTCCGGCCTGTTCCTCCTGGGGATCATGTCCGATTACCTGTTCGGGCGCGCGGCGGAGTCGGGGCATTGGTGGGGGACCGTGCTTTACACCGTTTTGCCCAACTGGCAGCTTTTCTGGCTGGCCGATGCCGTGGCTTCGGGCAAGGGCGCGTTTCACTGGGATTACGTGGGAAAAGCCCTGGTGTATGCGGCGTTGTATCTGGGGGCGGTGTTGTCGGTGGCGGTGGTCCTGTTCGAGGACCGGGAATTGAGCTGACCCGCCCGGCCGTTGCGGCGGCCCGGTGGGACGGCATCCAGTTAAATACCATTCAATGGACAGAAACTTGCAAAAAAGCGGCGTGGTCAATCTGCTCGTCCTCCTGGGTGTCGGGGTGGCGGCCTTTGTGGTGGCGCGGATGGGCCAGTCCCTGTCCGGGCAGATGGCGGCGTTCTTCACGGGCATCGGGGCCCTGGTGGCGGCGGTCAGCTGGTTCCAGATGCGGCTGGAGGATCGCGAACGATTGGAGAAGCTCGAGTTCGACGAACTGAACCGCTCCAAGAGCAGCAGCGGGTTGTTCCAGGCGCAGGATGTGGAGGGCTTCCCGGCGCAGCGCGCCCGGGTCCAGTTTCAAAAATGGGCGGTGCCGGTTTTCGCCGTGCTGCTGGCGCTGCTGGAAGGCGTGCTGGCCTACGGATGGTGGCGTTACCTGGCCCGGCCGGAGACGGTCGTGATGTCCAAGCCGCCGCTGGTGACCCTGTCGCTGTTCGG
>JALOTU010000211.1 GCA_025457725.1 Verrucomicrobiota bacterium | reverse complement strand
GCAGCATGTTGCCAATGAAATCGTTCCAGCACATTCGTGGCAACCAACTCCTGCCAGGTGTCGCCGACTTTCAGTTTGAAACCGGCCCGTCCCTGAGCGTCCACGCCAAGAAAATATCCCGTGTCATCGCCCTGCTGGACAATGGGGGCCCAATTCCAGGGATAGGCGCCAATGGCGAACCAACCCTCCAGCGTCAGCCCTCCCGCAATGGCCGGAGCCTGGGCGGCCGGCAGCAAAACCACCGTGTTGTAGCCGTCGAATTGCAGGCAGGTGCCGGACACGCCTTTGCGCCACAGGCTCTTGTGGCCGGCGATGTCACTTGGCTCGCCCGTGATGCTTTCCCCTGCGCGATCACCCGCCGCCTCGTCAAACCGCCATTCCCGCGCAGGCCGAATCACGGCAGCGCCCCGCAAGGGGTTGCCCACCACGGGTTTTGCCGGAGGCGAATGCCCAGGCTCCGTGCGGGAGATTTCGCGAAGGCCGTCCCCGGAGAGTTGCAGGACCTGCGTGACATGGTTCAGCGGATCGTTCCAATCATCAATCTTGGGCGTGCCCTGCTTGATGGTGCGTATGATTTTTCCATCGGGAAACACCTCGAACTGCTCTTCCACGAACCGGGTGGGGTCCATCCCTTGGTAGGGGTTTCCGCCCCTGAACTCCGGCAGGTAGCGCCAGTCAATCAGTATCCGCCCGGGCGTGCTATCCACCAAGGCCACGCGCGCAAACGCATTGACCCGGTCGTGCTGCTTGCCTTCGCCATCCCCGCGCCGGGGCACGATCTCATCGAGATACCATTTGCCTTTGGCTGTTTCCCAGTAGGGGAGATAACTCGATCCGCGCCAGAACACCAGTTTCCCTTCCGGCGCCCCCAGCTTCACGATGATGTCCGCGTAGTCGCCCGTGCGGGAGAATTTCTCGAAAGGCTCGCCGGAATCGACCCGCGAATAGTAGGCATGGAACTCGGCGGCCAGGGCCTGCGCGGGTTCAGTCGCAACAAACAGCGCTGCCAGCAGGGTCACGGATGCGAATGGCCACAGGGCGCTCCGCAGTTCAGGGAGAACTATTGTTGGATCCGGGTTCATTCGTCTTTCTGTCTGCTTCATTGCCGCCTTTTGGGAATATGCCTTGATCATGGGGAGATTGCTGTCAAGGCGGGGTCGCACCGCTGTTGTAATAAACCTGTTCCATCACGGCCCAGCCGTTCTCCCCGTCCAAGGGAAGTTGCATGGGATCGCAGACCTCGAGCCACGCCTGATTGCGCGGCTCCGCCGCCAGCGCCGCCATGTCAGACTCGAAGTCGGCACCGCGGTATTCGCAGTATCCGAACTCAAACCACTCCTCGCCAATCCGGCGCAGAAAGATGCTGAAGTTTTCCAGGTGATATTTGGCCAGAAGATCCCGCACGCCCGGGTTGCCGTCGGCATGCAACTCACGGTACTTTGCCACACACTCGGGCTTCAACTTGATCACCATGCCCATGCGCTTGACGCCGTCTCCGGTGCTTTGGTGTGTCCTGCTCCTCATGTCTGCTCCACGGTGACCTTAAGGTTTGGTTGGCGCATTCCGCCGCACCCGCGTTGAGCGATCCCGCAGATAGACGCGCTCCGCCGTGCCTCCCATGATGGCGGCTTGTTCCGACCCAGAGAGCGGCGCAATGAGCGAGCGCACCGTGTCCACCCACTGCGTGTGGGTGCTGCGCATCAGACAGACCGGCCAGTCGGAGCCGAACATGAGTCGCTCGGGGCCGAACGCAGCCAGCACAGTCTCAAAGTAGGGTTTTAGCAGCGCTGTGTCCCACGTGTCGTCCTCGGCTTCGGTGACCATGCCGGACAGCTTGCAGGTGACGTGTTCGCGCTGCGCCAGGCGTTTGATATTCGCGGCCCAGGCCTGGTCGAAGCTCTCACGGCGAATGCGGGGTTTGGCAATGTGATCAATCACGAGCCGCACACCAGGATGCTGGTCCACAAACTTTATGGTCTGCGGCAGGTGGCGCTCGAAAATCAGGACGTCGTAGCACAGCGGGTAACGGCTCAAGGCCTTGATGCCGGCGTTAAAATCGGGCCGCAGAATGAACTGGTCGTCGGCCTCATCGTGAACGACATGACGGAAGCCGACAATCTTCTCCTGGCCGGCATACTTTTCCAGGTGACGCTCGACGCCCGCATCGCAGAGGGGAATCCATCCCACCACGCCCTTGATGAAGGGGTTGGCCTCCGCCAGCTCCAGCAGGAAGTCGGTCTCCTTGACGAACTGCCGGGCCTGCACGGCGATACTGCCCTCCAATTGACCGGCCTCCAACAACGGGGCCAGGTCGGCCGGCAGGAAATCTCTCCGGCAATAGGCGTATTTGTCCGACATCCAGACGTAGTCGGTGTCATTGTATTTCCAGAAATGTTGGTGGGAGTCGATTTTCATCAGAACCAATCAATGAGGGCGACGGGTTGGAGGATCTGCCGGACCTTCGCCACCAAAGCGGGGTCAAAGGGCTCCGCGGCCCAGCCAACATTGCGTTTCACCGACTCCGCGCTGGAGCTGCTGAACATCGTCGTTGGAATGTCCGGGTGCTGGGAGGAGAACTGGAGCGCGAGTTTGGCAATACCCGTGCCCTGCGCGGCACAATACTCCGCGGCCTGTTTGAAAAGGGCGCGCTGTTCGGGTGTTGCCGGATGCCAGTCCGCCGGCCCGCGATCGGTCAGCAGCCCGCTGCCGAAGGGTGAGCCGTTGATGAGGCCGATGCCCTTTTCACGCGCCAGCGGCAGCAGCTCCAGCAGCCGCGTGTCATGGAGGCAATAGTGGTTGTGCACCAACGCCGCATCCAATGGCAGCGTCGTGAAAATGCGCCGCCACAAGTCCATGGGATAGATGCCGAAGCTCACCGCGCCGATGCGTCCTTCGCGCTTCAGTTCCGTCACGGCCTCGAAGCCCTCGGTCAGCGCCCATTCGGTGTGCTGCCGATCCTGATACTCGATGTCGTGGATGTGAATGATGTCAAAGTAGTCCGTTCCGAGCCGCGCGGCGCTTTCATCAATCGAGCGCCGGATGCGGTCGCGCGAGTAATCGAGCGTATCGTCGCCATACTTTCCCGGGTCCGTGTATTTGCCGACTTTCGTGGACAGGAAATAGCGGTCGCGCGGGATGCCGCGGAGCGCCTTGCCCAGCACCCTCTCCGAGCGCGTGCCGCCGTAGGCCGGGGCGACGTCGAAGTAATTGACCCCCAGGTCGAGCGCGGCGCGCACGGCGCGGATTGCGTCTGTTTCCTCCACGTCGTGAAAGACCCCGCCGAGCGAAGAAGCGCCGAAACTCAGGCTGGATACCTTGAGTCCGGTCCTGCCCAACGAACGGTATTTCATGACGCCACCTGAACTTTTATGACCCGGTCCTTGCTGAGGGCTCGCTGCATGGCTTGGGGAACTTCGGCGAAACCGTAAGTCGCGGTGACAATTCCATCCAGGTTGATGATCCCCGCCGCGACCATGGCGAGAGCTTTCTCAAAGACGTTGGCAAAACGGAAGGAGCCCAACACCTGCAACTGCCGGTTCATGATCAGATTTCCAGGAATGGGAAACGTCTCCGGCAGCGTCCCAACCAGCACGACGGAGCCGCCGCGATGGGCCATCTCAAGCCCATTGGCCAGAGCCGAAGGAACCCCCGACGCTTCAAACACGACATCGTAGCCGTCGCAGGACTTCCATGCCCCTTCTTCAAGAGGATTGATCACCGCATCGGCCCCACTCTTCAACGCAAACGCACGGGCGAATTCATCCACGTCGCTGACGGCAACCTTCAGGGCGCCAAAAGCCCGGACGACGCGGAGAATCAGCTGGCCGATCGGACCGCCCCCGGTGATGAGCACGGATGCACCGGCGATTTCCTTCGCCTGCCGGACGGCGTGCATGGCGACACACAGCGGTTCCAGCAGGGCGGCCTGGGACAGGCTGATGCCGGCGGGAAGGATATGGCAGTTTGCTGCGGGCGCGGTCACATATTGGGCCAGGGATCCGTCAATGTGCGGATCACAGCTGGCTGACCCGAAGTATTTCATCGCCTGGCAGAGGTTGTATTGGCCGCTGCGGCAGTGCCGGCAGGAACCGCAAGGCATGGAGGGATCCACCACCACCTCATCGCCCACACTCAACCCCTGAACATCCGGGCCCATGCCGCAAATCACGCCCGAGAATTCATGCCCGAGCGCGAAAGGTCGTTTCGGGACAAAGCGGCCGCAGTATCCATGCTGATAGTAGTGAACATCGGAGCCACAGATGCCGGTGAATTTCGGGGCCAGAAGAACCTGTCCCGCTCCGGGTTCCGGTGTCGATTTCTCATCCAGCCGGATATCTTTCGCACCGTACAGCAAATATGTTTTCATCGCTTCCACTCTTTCTGTTCAAGGACAATTGCCATCGATCTTATGCCCATCCGCACTGAGAGCCTACTGGGCTGTCAGCTGCAGCCCATCCACCACCACAAAGCCACTGGTATTCTGGTTGCCCACCACGACGGTGGCGGAATCATTAAGATTGAACGTCCCCAGGACAAATCCGGTCCCGTCGCTCTGCCGCTGGTTGATCTTGAATTCCCGGGTTTGACCTCCCGCCGTCACACGGACCGGAGTGTTGACCGAGCGGTTGGGATGCGCCGGGTAGAGGAGTTTAATCGCGTAGGCCCCGGGCTGCTTCACCCTCACCTTGAACGTCAGCGAATTCCTGCCTTTCGCGTTGGCTCGATCGTGGAGATATCCCGGCGGGATAACGGGATTCGTGTTGCCCTCCTGCCAGTCACCCACCAGATCGGCATCCCGTTCATCCATCAGAATGCCTTCGAGCGCAGTTACGGTCGGGGCTTGGGACTCTGCTGGCCTCACGGCTCCGATGGAGACGTGGTCGCCGACCTTCACGAAAGATAGGTTCCAATCGCAACCGCGAAACCGTGCGGGGATCCTTGCTGCATGTTCCAAGTGAGGTTGGCCTTGCCTTCGGCATGCTTGATGGCAATCGGCACATTCGAGGCGCGGTCGGCACCGGGCTTGTAGAGCAGCGAGATCTCATACGTGCCGTCCTCGGTGATCGGCAGGGTGTAGACCGCCTCCGAGGGCGCCGCCGCGGTGCCCACGAGGAAGTCGAACTCAAAGAGGTTCACAATCCCGACGGCGGTCTCCGGCGTCCACGTGCCGGTGGTGGCGAAATGCGCGGTGTCCGTGTAATGGATGATGCTGCCGGTGAACTTGTTGTTGGCAAGGTCGATGCCGTTGGAAGCGGTGCCGCCAGGCCCCACCTCCGCCACAAACGGCGGGATGATCGTGGTGTTGGAGAAAATGTTCCCGGTGTTCACGACATTCCGGTTCCCCTTCCAGATGACCTTCACCGCGCCACTGACCGAGTTATAGATCCAGTTGTCCTTCACCGTGGTGTTGCTGCTTTCCCAGTCGAGGAACACCCCGTTGCCCAGCCGGCGAACCGGAGTGCCGTCGGGCTTCTGCTCGTAACCCCAGATGTCGTAAAGCCAGTTGTTCAGGATGAAATTCGGCGCGTTGAGGGTGTTCATGGTGGCAAAGTGGATCGCCGCCCCGTCAATGGTCGTTTGCATGCAGTTGTGGATGCGGTTGTATTCCACCACGTTGCCGCCCTGGTTGCGAAAGGCAAACACGCCGTTGCGCGAGAGATCGTTGAAATGGTTGTGCGCGATGTGGTTCCCCGGCGCCATCGTCATGCTGAACGGGCGTGAATCCAAATGCACCCCGCCACCGTAATAACGAATCTTCCCACAATGCTCCACCGTGTTGCGCGTGATCTCGTTGAGGATCGGCGCCACCTTCGCCGCCGCCTCGCCCGGCGTGTAAATCTTGCTGTCGTCCATGTAGGCGAAT
>JALOTU010000210.1 GCA_025457725.1 Verrucomicrobiota bacterium | reverse complement strand
AGGGCGCATGCCCTGCGGTGAAGAACATCGGAAAGCCGTGTGCGGGAAAACCGCATGCACGGTTTGATGAGGGAGGGCTGGCCGAAAGGGCCATGGTCGAGCTAGGGAGGCACCGCCAGACGAAAGGGGAAAGGGGCGGCAAACCGATAGGCTCGGCCTACAGCTCCAACTGCCTGCCCTCTACTCTACCCGTTACCGGCCCAGCAAGTGGATGTGGTTTGAGGTGACAGCGTAATCGAGGATGAAGAGTCCGTATCGCTTTTTGGCTTCAAATATCCAGTACAGCCAGCGGCCCCGGCCCCTGGCGAACTTGAGGAGGAATTCGCGTTTGTGGCAGCGATGCGTTATATGCCGTGCGTATCCGGGAATGTGGTGGCGTTTGGCACGCGGAATGTTGGTCGTCTTCCTTAAACGTCCAATATTAAAGTTTAAAATCGCAGTTTAAGGGGTTTTTAAAGCTTTGGCTGGGAACCTTATCTATTTTTTTAAATTATTTAGCGCGGCCCGACCCGGGCCGCGGGATCGCCTTCACCCCCGGCGGTCGAGCGAAGCAATGACGGATGATCATCAGATCCGGCCGCTGTTTCAGGGGCACCTACCACCTGATCGGCGACACGATCCGCCTCCTGCTCGTAAGGGTCTCCCGGAACGCTCCCCTTCAGCTTGGGCTGGATTTACCTGCCTGTGATCGCAGGGACAGGTATTCGGCTTAAATCATCCGAAAAATGGGGCGAAGCAGGAGGGTGTGATTCCGCTTCGCGCAGATCGCCGGCAGCCCCCAGCAATCGCTGGACGACCTGGTTCCCAACCGCGCGCTGCAGGTGAAGGATGTCGCCTGCTTCACGATCTTATCCGGAATGCACCCGGCCGTGGGCCACAGGCCTTGCAGCTGTACGACCCTGAAATGCCTTCGGTTTCTTTTCCAGGGAACGCATGATCACTCTGCTTTCAACGCCGAGATTCCGCTTTTATGGTTGAAGCACCCGCCTTGCCTTCTTCGTTCAGGCCCGTCAGCATTTTCGTGAGCGAAGGTCAGTCGGGCCATACTTCGGTTGTTCCGCCAAACGTGATCACAAACAGAATATCCTCGATCCGGTCCTTCCCAAACAGCTCCCGGGTCTCCGGCGTGTCCTGGAGGGCAAGGGTCCAGATCCCCGCGGGCGGCTTGCCGATCATCGCCGTCCACGCGCCAGAGTTGCCCTGGCGGGTGCCGGCGACCCCGTTGACGGTTGCGGCCGAACCGCCGACGGCGCCCGCGCCGCTCTCACCGGAAAAATGGAGTTCGACGCCGACCTCCTCCATAACCCCCGGTTTGCGGGCGATATACAGGGTGACATGCGCGATCCTGAGTTCACTGACGTTGGGCGGGAAGTCCTCCGGCCGCGTGGTGAAGGAGACCTGCATCGGCCCCTGCGGTGCCTCCGCGAGCTCGGGATGATGCAAGTCATACCACGCATCGGCGAACTGGTGACGGAAGCTGAAGGGCCGGTCGGCGCTGATGCTGGGATCGAGCCGCTGGGCTACCTCCTGGCGATAGGTCGGGCTGTCGAGGGCGGTGTACTCAATCGTTATCAGCACATCGGCGATGGTGCGGAAATCAAACCTGTTGGCAGCCTTGGGCAGTTCGAATACCCAGTCGGTTGCCACCCCCGAGCCTTCGAAAGGCAGTAGCAGATCGTCACGGTAATCCAGGTTAAACAGTCCATTTGCCTGGAAGGGAGACGACAATGCGACGCGCTCAGGGTTGCGCCGCACCGTGACCTCTCTGAAACCTTCATCGAAGGGGGGGCCGACGACGACACGCGACAAGCCGCTGTTGTAGAGCGATGCCCGAATCCCCTCGTGGGGCGGGATCAGGGCGATAACCGTCACCTTGACACTCTTGATCAGCCGCATATACTGGCCGGGAAATTCCCGATCAAAGAGCTCCAGACTATAAGCATTTTCCGGTGCTACCGGGTCAATCGTGCCCATGGCGGTGCTGAACGCAAGGCGTCCCGCTCCTGATTTGAATTGCTCCAGCTCGATGGGGCAGAGCTGCGCCATCGAAAGCGTGCGGGTCAACTCGAGCTTTCGACGGGTTACCGAAAGCCGGGTGTGCTCTAGTGTGCTTAGGTCGGTCTGCAACTGGGTCGCGCCCAGCAGTCCGTCACGGCGGCGGTCGATATAGTCGAATCGAATGATGCGCAGGGTCTTGTTCTGTACCTCGAATGCGAGGGCGCGTTCGGCCATGTACCCCATTTCGACGGCATAGTTGAGTCGTGTTCGGTACTGCTCCCTTATGGTGCGCTGCAACCAGATCCACATTTCCCGGTTGAGGAACTTGTGATTCAGGAACTGCACCGCATCGCTCGCAAATTTATGCTTCAGCTTGGCTATCTGCTGTCGTCGACCGGCGATCTCCGCATGCTTGAACGCCTGCTCGACGCCCACCCCTGCAGCAAGTTGGTTGAAAGCGCTCTGAGTCTCCTGAAACTTCCACTCCTGCTCGCGTCGCTCGAAACTGGCTTGCATGGAATACGCCGAGGACATAGTGCCGGCCACAGAAGCGAGGGCGCCGAACCCTCCTGCCAAACCGCCGAGGGGGTTCTCACCGGAGTAAAGCGAGTAAATTGCCCCCCCAAAGGAGACGCCCGCCGAGAGAGTCTGAAAGCCGGCAGAGATCAACAACAACTGCAATGCGGCAACTTCACTATCACTCAAACCTTCCGCAATCAGATTGCTGTAATGGTCTTTCGTGAACCCGGTTTGACCCACCTGCAACAACGCCAGCTGGATATTTCCTTGAGCCAGGTCTGAATTCAACTGCTCCAGGACCACGTCACCCTCGCTCAGGGCCACATTACTCTCGGCCTCCTGTAGCGAGATGCTGTATTGCTCGAAGGACTGTCGTATCTGGAACAGATCGCGCTCTGCAGCATGCGCTTGGTCAGCAAAACCGCGTGCGATGCGCAACAATGCATCGAAGCGCAACGGGGGCACGAGCGAATCGGAAAAGCCCAGGATGTTGAGGCAACGCTCGAGTAATTCGAGATTCAGGCAGGCTGTCTTGACTTGTTGAGTACGCAACGGGTCTGGCGGGACGCAGAAAGCGGGATACTCGAACTCGCGATAGGACCAAACCATACGGTCCCCAATGAAGGCCCTGGCCCGCCCTGTGCGGTATGCCGAGCCGTCGGAACGGCGGTATGGCCCCTGACCCAATTGCCCGCCATACGCTTCGCCAAGCATCGCATCCAAACCGGATTGCGCCATGCCATCCAGTTCCGCATTCGCCATCATCACATCGCCGCGCTCCAGGACCGCTTCGTAACGGATGCCTGTGTGAATCTGATCCAGATTCGCATGCTCTTCAAGAAGAACCAAATCCCGGATCGCTTGAAGCCCTCGATAGAAATCCTTGGGCGGATCGATGTTGCCGGGGTCGCGTGCCCCATCCAGCAACTCTTTGGCCTTCTCCGGAGTCAGTGTACCCCAGTAGCCCCATTTGCCAAGATCATCGAAACCCCACTTGTCCGGCGCATCAAGGTCGGGAGGTGGCGTCGGGAAACCTGAATGGTGCCAGCGTTCGAGGATGGTCTCGGTCACGGTGCCGATCTGTGCATCGCAATCACAACTTGCATTGTCGTGCAGAGCCAGTACCCGTTGATAGAGGCCACGCGCTTGATACCGTGATTCATTGGTATTGCGCCTGAACAAGACCTCTGCCCAATCCAGGCAGATCCCGGCAATACGGAGTCGCAGCAAGCGTACATCCGGGCTCAAGGTCCGGCTTGGGGTCAGGGAGTCCGGAGGCGCTGCCAGCTTAGGGTAGATTTGGCGCGCGCCCTCATTGCCGGGAGCGGTATCGTCATAAATCAGGTTCAACAGTTTTAAAGCGCGCGCGTAATCGCCCCGCTGGGCCAAGGCTTGCGCAGTGCGTGTCGGGATCACCGCATAGCGAAGGAAAAAAAGACTGGCCAGACACTTCTCCAGCAGCAGATCGAGGGCCTCGTTATTGACCCAATGGGTGCCAGCACTGAAGATGAGCTCGAGCGGGGTACCGGCTAGGGACACCGCGGTCTCGTCATATGCAGGAAGTACCAGCGGTATTTTCGTCAGTCTTGCGGACATTCCATGTCCATCATCGAGATGCCTGTCGTAGGACTCTTGATCCAGGCTCATATCTGCGAGATCGGCTTCGAGTTCGCGCCTCTCTGCAAAGAATGGTACCAAACCCGTCTCTGCAACACCTGCAAACTCGAACTGACTGAACGCGACGGAAAGATTCTGGTGAACACCTATGACAAAGGCACCATTTTCGAAATCCTCAACGTCCGCGGTGATTTCGAAAACACTCGTAGCGGATTTTTTCAGTTTGCCAACCACCGTTGTGCCATCAACACTCAGGCTCAAACTATAGACATGGCCGGGCGTGATGGTTCTTGCATGGATATCAATACGGCCAGCGAAGCCGATCTCCACTTCCTTCAAGAGGGTGGCCTTATCGTCTCCCCCCCCAGCCATCTTCTCGAGCACCAAATAGTCGGACTCTCTTTCCATCTCGGAGTCCGGATCGCCCTCAAGCCTACGCTTGATGGACAAACGGTACCCGCCACCAACATTGCTCGGCTCAGTTTGTCTTCGGGCAAAGAGCATGATCCCGAAATCCTGGTTCAGAGGAGCGCTTGCAGAGGGAAAGCTGCCGTCCTCCAATTCGAAATCCAAGTGGACCGCATAGTTTGTCAGTTCCGTTTGGCTAGCTGGTTTATATCGAAGATAACGAACCAACTTGCCGGTGAGTGCCTTCTCAATACGGAAGCCGGCGGCAGTTGGCTCCCAACCCGAATCTATCGCCCACGCATCTTTTACGTTCAGATCAATGGACCCATCGTTGCGCAGGCCTGCGATCGAAGCCGTTTTGATCGGCTCGAAGATCCGCTTGCGGCCCAGCATCAACTCATCGAAGGCGCGTTGCAGATGCACTTTGCGCTTCGCGGGCGGTACATCCGCCAGCGTGGCGTAGTACTCCTCGAACGACATGCCTTCGATGCGCCAGGCCGTATCGAGCGGAAAAACCTGGGCACAGACCCGATCCAATTCGATCGAGGCCATGCGCAACTC
>JALOTU010000209.1 GCA_025457725.1 Verrucomicrobiota bacterium | reverse complement strand
GGGCAAACCCCCGCTGATTCTCATGCCATACGACGCGGAGCTTTTCGGTCACTGGTGGTTCGAGGGGGTGGAGTTTCTCGACCAGTTTGTGCGCGAGGCCAGCCGCCGCCGCCACGATCTTCACTTCGTCACCCCGGTGGGGTACCTGCTGGAAAACCCCACGCATCAACTGGCCGCGCCCGCCGATTCGAGCTGGGGCGAGCACGGCTACTTCGGCGTGTGGCTCAATGAGAGCAACGACTGGATTTTGCCGCTGTTGCGCAGTGCGCAGGAGCGGTTGAGCGCGCTGGTGCGGCGGTTTGAACAGGGGGACCCGCTGACCCGGCGCGCGTTGAAGCAGGCCGCGCGGGAACTGATGCTGGCCCAGGCCAGTGACTGGCCCTTCATCCTGCGCACCGGCACCAGTCCGGAGTACGCCCGCGACCGCGTTCGGGAACACCTCGCACGGTTCAACGCCCTGCACGATCAATTGCTGGACGGCACATTGGACGAAGAACGGCTGACGCAGTGGGAGGTGGCCGACAACCTCTTCCCCGCCATCCGTCCGCAACACTTCGCCTGAACTCGCCGGTTTGGAGACGCCCCCACGTGTGCCCCGGCCGAGACGCATTGCCCACTCAGACCGTCAGGCCGTGCTGGCGGGCATCGTCGAAGATGCATTGCAGGCCATCCGTGCCCCAGGTGCGCAACGAGTTGCCACCAGCCTGCTTGAGCTTGGCCAGCGAGCCGCTCCCGCCCGCACCCTTGATGAAATACGGCCGATGACGGGCCGGAAGCTTCCACTGTTCGCCTTCGCAGCGAACCATCACTTCCGTGGAGTCACTGCCGTCGCCGGTTGACCGAAACAGGCAACCAGCGGCAGCAAGGACGGCGGCCCAAAGCACGAGGGGCCCTTTCAAGGAGATGAGGGTTTGGTTGGTTCGTGTTTCCAGGGGAGATCCCTCCAAACGCAAGCCGGGACGACCGGTGGGAAACCGATCGCCCCGGCCTGGCTCACCTCACCAACCCCTCAGTAGCAAACCGCGCGATAGTACTTCTGGTCTCCGGTGGTGCTGACCGGGTAGGGCGAGGCAGCACCGGACACTTCGCTCCAGGTGCCGTTGACCGCGGAGGCTTCCTGCAGTTTGCCGTCGAAGACCACCTGCCACTGGCTGCCCGACCACTCGATCCGCAGCGTGGGCAACAGGCCCGCGTAACCCACCGCCCGCGGTACGGTGGCGTTGTAACCCGACGTGCTCAGATAGAAGTCGTCGAACAACGCGCTGTAATCGGTTCGGTTGCCACACAGGAAGATGCGGGTGAGCGGATCCGTCGGCAGCCCGCCAGTAAGCGGATCGTCCGAAAGCAGGTCGCGGTCACTCGTGAAGTTGGTGAACAGCGCCGTGCGAGCGGCGTCCCCTTCCTTCTGCAGGTAAACCGAGAACACGTCGTAATTGTCGGGAAACACCCGGTCACCGATGAACACGTTGGTAACATCAATCCAGACGTTGTAAACGGACCCCACTTCCAAGACGTTCGTGGCGAAGGTAAGCGGCGAGGTCGGGATGTCTCGGGCGGACATCAGCCAATTGGTGCCGTCCGGAGCGAGCGCCGGATCATTGATAGTGGGATAGACAGCCGGCCCAATGTTTCCACCCGTGTACTGATATTGGAAATTGCCCGGACGATCCGTGATGCCCACATAGTTCCGGGTGACAGCCGCATCGTTGGTCGTGGGAATCATGCGGAAGAACAGCGTGCTACTCTGATTGGAGTTCACCGTCAGGTTGTTCAACCTCAGATAGGCGGCGCTCCCGGTGGTCACGGTCTTCACCATGCGGTTGCAGTTCGTCGGGGTCACCACGGAAACCGAACTGCCACCCCCCAGATCAATCCACCAACCACCGGCTGCCAGGGCTCCCGGACTGTAGAAGTCGAAGTTGTCCAGCAGATGCCAGTTGGCGGCCACGCCCTCGACCACGCCAATCCGGTTGGTCGCCTTGACCTCCTCGACGCCCCGCTTGACGGTCAACACGTAGTCGGTCGTGGCGTTGGGGGCCACGTTGGTCGAACCCACGCCGCCCACGGTCTTGGAGGTGACATCGCCCAAGCCGCTGATCAGTATCTGTGTGGCATTGGCAGGCACGTCCCAGCGCAGCGGGGTGGAATCGCCCTTGGCCACGGCCGGCAGGTCGGACTTGAAGGAAGTGATCGCCAGCGGCGTGAGGCGGGTGGGTGGGTTCGTGATGTAACTGGTCGCCAACAGCGCAACTTCCGCCGGCGACAACGCGCGTTCCCAAGCCGCCACCTCATCCACCAGGCCCGTGATCGGGAGGGTGGGACCGGTGCGGTAATAGGCTCCCAGCGAGGAGTTGTTCGCCCCCAGCGGGAACAGCGCGTTCACTGTGATGTCCAGCGCGCCGTCAATGTAGATCTGCGCCTTGGCTGAGCCGCCCACGTCGCGTTGCACCCAAGCGACGTGATGCCAGTTATCATCCCAGACGCTGGCTACGCCGTAACCGGCAAGCAGGGTGCCACCCGTATTGCGAACGAGCCAGTAGAATCTCGGGTCGTTGGCGTTCATCCCGAGGGCGAGTGCGGGGTTGTTGTTCACTGTGGACCCTTCGCAGAAGGCCCAACCGCCGGAGGCCGCCGGGGCCTTGACCCAGAAGGACACGGTGTAATTGGACTTGCTGCTGGCGGGCAAGGCCTCGCCTGCGGTATGAACGCGGCGCGTGTATTGGGAAGACGTCTTGTCAAACGACAGGGCATTGCCCCACCGGCCGGAAACGAGGTTGGAACCGCCCATGTTGATCAGCGTCATGTCGTAGGCGCTGACCAGATCGGGTGTCTTCACGCCCGCGAGGGTATCCAGCGGCCAGTAGGCGACCATGCCGTTGGTGACGTTGGGGGCGGCGAAAGCGTTGACCGTGATTTGCGCAACGAGACTGGTGGCGCTGCCGCCGGCATTGGTGATGACCAGTCGGTATTGCCCCGTCTCATCCGTCGTCAGGTTGGTCAGGCTCAGGATTTGCGCCGTGGCCCCGGGGAGGTTGGTGCCGTTCTTGAGCCATTGGTAGGCAAAGGGGCGCGTGCCGGTCGCTGTGCCGGACATCGTCCAGGAATCGCCGACCAGCAGGTTGGTCGCACCGACTGGGTTGGCGGTTATTGTGGGCGCGAAGGCCGGTACGGGCAGGGTAATGCTGTTGGTCCGGACTTCGTTGATTTCGGCCTGACTCAGCGCGCGCGACCAAAGCGCCACATCGTCCACCTGTCCGGTGAAAGGGAGACCCACTGAGGTTCGAACCCGGGCACCGATACTGACACAATTGAAGAAGGAGACTCCCTGGTTCAAGCTGAAGCTGTTCGTGTAATTGGGCACGCCGTCCACATAAACACGGAACCGGTTGGAGGGAGCGGAAATGTCATAAGTGTAGGCGACATGATGCCAGTTGTCATCAAACACAATACTAGGGCTGGGAGCTTCGGCAAGCACGGTGCCGCCTGTGCTGCGCATGAAGATGCGCAGCTTGTTCGTATTAACGCCCGTGCCATACATCATCATCTCATACCGTGGATTGCCGCCGGCATCGGTGGTGGAGAACTCGCCGAAAGGGCAAGTCTGATCGGCTTGGGGGGCGGCACCCTTCAGCCATAAGGAATAGGTCCAACTGCCACTCTTGCCGACCGGCAATCCCGTGTCCGCTCCCGGGGCGTTGGTGAAGAACAGATAGTCCGCGGTCGAACCGAGGAACTGAACACAATTGCTGAACGCGCCGCCAGCAATCACATCGGTGCTTGGCTTTATGGGTCCGGTCAGGTCGTTGCCAGCCACGACATCGGGCGTGGTCGTGGGATAATCGCCCGTGGCGGTGTCCAGGGGCCAGTAAGCCACCAGGCCTTCGCGCACGTCGGCCTGGAGGGGTAAGGCGGCGAGCAGAAGCGCCGCAGTGGATAGGAGGAGGATTCGCTTATTCATATTCATACGGGTTTGTTGTTTGGTATTGTGAGGGTTGGAAGAGAAATCGGCCAATGCGGCGCACAGCCTATTGCGTGCGGTTGTCATCGTTGGAAATGTTGTAATCGTTGATAAAATCTTCCCTGCTAAGCCATGCGGCATGACCATCGCAATAGATGACATTCTGCCCGGCGATCCCGTGGTTGTCCGTTGGGTCCGGCGTGTTGTTGATGCTGCCGGGCACCAAGGGGAGCGTGTCATCTTGGTCGTGGATGATCTGGATGCGCGAGGGGCCGGGTTTCATGCCGCGATTCCGGAAGTTGTTGACCAAGGTGAAGCTGTTCACCCGACTTTCGGTCTTTTTCCGGACGACACCGCCCACAACCATTCCGCCGTCCACTTCGTAGCTGATGCCCCGGCCGGCGTCGCGGCCATTCTGGCAGTTGTCCAGCAAGTCTTTCACATACGACTTTCCAGCGATAACCTGCACCTCGTTGGTGACCGTATTCGCGGTGCTGGGGCAGATGAAACTCCTCAAATTCGGCATGTACGCGGGAAACAGAAAATTCACGTCGTCATCGTCGCCCGTGCGCTGCCCCGGCAGCCCAATCGTGTCCCCAACCAAATGGCCCTTGGAATCGTCTGCATAGAGCATCGTGCTCAGGCCAATCTGCTTCAGATTGTTCAAGCAGCCGGTCTTCTTGGCCTTGTCCTTCGCCTTGCCCAAGGCCGGCAGGAGCATCGCCGCCAGGATCGCGATGATGGCGATCACCACCAGCAGTTCGATCAGGGTGAAGGCGGCAGAGGCCCGGTGGGCCGGCCTGATTTGCGAAGCGGTGTTCATAGAGGAGATCGGGGCAATACCACGCGACGCCATGCGCGAACATTCGGGTGAACGGTCATGTGTTATCATGACGGCAGAATACCAAGTGAGCGTTGACCTGAGAATGGAGGTCGCCCTTGAAAGTTCTGGAGTTTTTCAACCAATCCAGCCACTCAGGATCCAGGGGATGCGAGGGGAAGCTGCGACGCGCGCTGGCGCTCAAGACGGCCGTGGTGGGCTGTGTGGTTCAGCCGGCGCGCTTGAAGGAAGACTTGCGGTATTGCAGCGGTGACAGTCCGTAGTGCTGGCGAAATTGACGCGAAAAATAGAAGTGACAGGCATACCCGCAATCGGCGGC
>JALOTU010000208.1 GCA_025457725.1 Verrucomicrobiota bacterium | reverse complement strand
CTCGCTCACCGTGGCCTTGACCTGGTCACCCACGGCAATCTGGCTGAAGTTGACCATGTCCGGTCCGCACTTGTAGGTGGTCTTGTGGCCGTTGGGGGTTTTCAGCGTTACCTTGCGGTCCGCGGTATTGATGGCGGTCACGGTTGCCGTGGTGGTGAAGGTGTCCACGATCATGGCGCCATCCGGCGTTTCGACGGCATCGACTTCTTCTGTGCCCTCAGTCGTTGAGCAGGCGGTGAGTCCAAGCAGCGCCGTGGCGATCAGGGAGCAGGCCGCCCATTTCATTGTGTTCATATTCAATTATCCTCTCTTTTCGGTTGTTTTGTTTTGTTTCCTTCCGCACAGGGGAGCGCGCGCCCCGTTCCCATGCTTCAAAGTGCTTCAAAGTCCGTAGAGCTTCTTGAGCTCATCTACTGTGGGAAAGTTGGGGTAGATCTCGCCTTTGGGCCCCTGCCATCCTCCGGGCACCTGGGTCAGCTTCACCGGCATGTAGCTGCCGTTGGCGTTGGGCACGTCCACCGTTGCGGTGGCCGCAGGGGGCTTGGGGGTGGTGGCGGTCGCAGGGGCCGCAGGGGCTGCAGGCGGCTTCGCCGTCCCCTGACTCGCCTGGCTTTGCTCCATCATCAGGCGCTCCATCTCGAGCTCGCGCTCCCGTCGCATCCTTGCCGCGCTGGCCACGCCACCCACTGCGGCGCCAATGGCGGCCCCTTCCCCGGCGTCACCGCAAGCCGCACCAATGATCGCCCCACCCGCCGCGCCCCGGGCCGCGCCGTAAAACAAGCCGTCGATGAAGAGCGAGCACGCCCCACCCGTCGCCGGCAGCTCGCCTTCCAACACCTTCACGTTGTAGGTCAGTTGATTGGCATCGGCTTTCGGATCGGACAATTCCACCACGGCCGAGCGGATGCCATCGGGTTCAAGGATGGAAACCTCCACGTTGGGCGGATCCTTCTGGAAGCTGTCGCTGCCTTCCGCCCATGCCTGCAAAAAGCCCTCCAGGAGCACATGTCCGGCGATGCGGTGCGGTCGATCACTGAAGAAGGTGACGACCGGGCTGACATTCTCCAACGTCAGCGTGCCTTTGGTCTGGTTGTAGGCCAGCCCGCGGGCGCTCTGGACAAACAGCAGGGACACGGCTGCTTCCTGCCGCTCCAGGGATGTGGCGGAGGCGTTGTGATTTTCCTGAGGCCAGGCCGGCTGGATCGTGATTCCTGCGGCCAGACTCAGTACGGCGAGAAATGGGAATGCGTTGCGTTTCATTTGGGTTCCGCCGTTACATACACCAGGTTGTTCCCCTGGAAAACCGCCCGATAGAAATTTCCGCCGCCGTAGTAGTATTCCACCCCGCCCACCGGCGTGGAGACGCAGCCGGGCGGGAGTGTGGTGACGACGGTTCCGATGGGAAGCGGTTTGCCTGCGGCGGCTGGAGCGGCCGCCGGGGTCGCGGCGACGGTCGGCTTTTGAGCCTCGGCCGCCTGCTGTTGCGCCGCGGCGGTTTGCGTCTGAGCCGCGGCGGTCTGCTGTTGCGCTGCGGCGGTTTGTTGCTGTGCCTGCGCGGTGGCGGACGATGACGCGGACGCCGCGGACGCATCGGCGGCGTGCGTGGCGCTCGAGACCACCACGGCGGTGCGGAACGCTGTGCGCCGGCGAACACCGAGAATCGCGTCCGCCTCGGGCACGATCATGACCACGGCGATGAATACGAGGGTGAGCTTGTAGCAGGTCTTCATAGGGATTGTGGTGGGAGGTTAGCGGTTGGCGGTGCCGGTGGTGATGAGCGGCAGAAAGGCGATTGCCATCGCATCCTTGGGCGCTTCAAAGTTGAAGCGGGAGTCGGGCACGCCCGGGTTCACCTTCCAGTCCCTCATGACCGTGGTCATGCTCAGTTGGGTGCGGAGGCTGGTGTCGGTGACAACGTACTTGTGCGGCAACGGATCGCCGGTTTCGGCCACCCAGACCTGGAAGTCCACGCCGGGGCGGCTGAACAACAGGTGGTGACACTTCACCCCGTCAATCACCGCCTTGCCCACCACCATGGCGAAGTTCACGTCCTGCATCAACAGCGGGAACGAGTTGGTATAGACCAGGTCGGAGGCCGGGATGATCAGGTCGAGCGTGTCGCGCGCGTAATCCAGCGTGCCCTCAATCGTGGCCGGGGCGGGCACGGTCGCATAGACCTTGTCGGAGGGATTGTAGAGGGTCAGCGTCTTGCCGTCATAATAGAAGCTCTGGTCGATCAACTCGCCCTTGCGGTCCGCGCGGATCTTGTTGGGACGGCTGACCAGGGCCTTGGCGGAAACGTCGATGTCGATCTTCTGCCCGCCTTCCAGGAGGTCCTGGATGGTGTTCTGCGTGTCCACGCTGAACTGGTCCAAGCCGCCAAGGTAATCGCACATGTTCTTGAGGATCTGCTTGGCGGCGGGATCCACGGTGAGGCCCGCGCTGCCGACCTCACCGGCCCGTGTCGTCGCCAGGGCGGCGACGGCGAGCAGGGCGGTCAGGGCGGTCCGGGCGGTCCGGGTGACGCATTTGAGCACTGGGGATGGTTTCATGGTTCTTGTTGGGGTTGATGCGATTGGATGAGGCCGCGTCTAGTTGTTCTTGCGGTAGCCGGTGTTGGTGATCACCACTTCCAGCTTTTTGTCCGGCGCGTTGAGGGTGCTGGTGGCCGGGTAGGAGGTTCCGTCATCCAGCCGCCCCATGCGCACGTCGAGGGTGACAGGTTTCGAGGCGTCGTCGATGTAAGTGTTCACGTTCAAGCCCAGCAGGCGGTTGCTGGTCAAATCCACCTCCAGCCCCAGGGTATCTCCCGGCTTCTCATAATTTGTAATACTCAGTCGGATGCGCTTCCCGGGATCGAGGATGTCAAGCGACACATTGCCGGCGTCCTTGGCGGCCTGTATTTTCGCCGCATCGGGAGGCACATAGGACTTCACCAGGGCCACGGCGCTGTGGATGTAATCGGTCATCTCCTTCTTTTCATGCTCCGCGATGCGTTTGCGCAAACCAAACTTGGGTCCCGGCGTGGAGGACTCGTTGATCTCGATCCGCTGGATGCCTCCGTCAGCCCCGTAATAGCAGCGCTGTTGTTCCTGCGACTTTTCCTCCCCCTTGACGTCGACCACGGTGGTTTCGATCCATTCGTATTGCCTCAACGCCGTCTGGCTGGCGGCAATGTTGGCCTTCACCTCGGCCACACGCGCGGCGACCTCGGGTTGCTGGGCCTCAACGGAGAGCGCCCAGGCGCTGGAAAGCAGAGTGAACAGGGAAAGCAAGTGAAGCTTCGACATAAGTGGTTTGGGTTTGGTCGGTTTTACGTTCCTTGTCGGTCAGACGATTCTCACGACCTAGGCAGGGTTTTTAACCCGAAGCCGGAAAATGTAAATAGGAAAATTTGGCAGGAAAGCGGCCGGGGGTCGGCTGGTTCCCGCCGGTCCGGATTCGAATTCAGCCCGGCTTACGTCCAATTAGGAAGCTGGTGCGCAGCAGCCCCTTGCCTTTGATCTCCAGCTCGCCGCGGTCCTCAAAATCAAATCGCGCCCCCAGAGTCTGGCGCATGGCGTCAGTCACCTGAATGCGCCCGGGCAGGCCGCTGGATTCCATGCGGCTGGCGGTGTTCACGGTATCGCCCCAGAGGTCGTAAATGAATTTGCTGCGTCCGATCACACCGGCCACCACCGGCCCGATGTTCAGGCCGATGCGCAGCTGCAGGTTCCCGCCCCGGTCGCGGTTGAACTGCTTCACGCAGTCGAGCATCTCGATGGCCATGGCGGCCAGCACGGCGGCGTGATCCGACCGCCGTTCCGGCACCCCGCACACCGCCATGTAACAGTCGCCGATGGTCTTGATTTTTTCGACCTGGTGTCGCCGCGCAAGCTCGTCGAACCGCGTGAAAAGGTCGTTGAGCATTTCGACCAGCGGTTCGGGCGACAGGGTGCCGGACAGGGCGGTGAAACCCACGATGTCGGCGAACAGCACGCTGGCCTCGTCAAAGTGTTCCGCGATGCTGGCTTCCCCGGCCTTCAGCCTTTCGGCGACCGGGGCCGGAAGGATGCTGAGCAGCAGACGCTCGTTCTCCCGGTGCAGACGGTCGATGGTGAGGTGCGTGTGGACGCGGGCGAGCAGTTCGTGGGCATTGAACGGCTTGGCCACGTAATCCACCGCGCCGAGCTCGAACCCGCGCACGATGTCCGCCGTCTCGGTCCTCGCGGTGAGAAAGATGACCGGAATGTGGCGCCATGCCTCGGAGGCCTTGATCCGCTGGCAGGCCTCGAACCCGTCCATTTCCGGCATCATCACGTCCAGCAGGATAAGATCGGGCACAACCCGGGCGAGCACGTCGAGCGCCTGCCTGCCGTTGGTGGCGACGCTGATTTGGTATCCCTTCTCCTTGAGGGTGGCCGTCAGTGTCTGGATGTTGGCGGGGGTGTCGTCAACGACGAGAATGCGGCTGGTCATGGTTCCACCCGGCCCGATCGAATTGGGGACCGCCTCACTTGGTTTCCTCGTGCGACCGCTGTCGTGCCGCCAGGTATTGGTCCAGCTCGGCGACGTCCTTGAAGGCGTTCACGCCGGAAAGCGACTTCATGATGGCGAAGACCTCGCTGATTTGCGGCTGCAGGTGGACAAACCCGGCCTGGCCGCCGCGCTCCTTGAGCTGCTTGCGCGCCATGGAAAACACGCGCAGCCCGGCGCTGCTGATGAACTTCAGCTGGGCCAGATCGAAGACGATGTCCTTGACCAGTCCCGCCAGTACGGGAGCAAGCTCGCGCTCCAACTGGGGCGCGGTCGCAGTGTCCAGACTGCCGTTCAGCGTCACGGTCATGGGCCCCGCCTGCGGGTTGCCGCTGTTTTCCTGGATTTTGATTTCGAGAGGCATGATTGTGCCCGGCCGTTATGGTCGGGTTTGGGCACAAAGTCAATTCCGGCAAGCTGCACCGAACCGCGTCATCCTCCGGGGACGCAGAGAGCTCCGGCCTCTGGTGACGGGCGTCTCTCGCAGCGGCGGACCTCCCGGGTTGTCGTGGCCTGCTGCGGGCCGGGACGTCCCGCGCTCCCGGCTAGCCGGGCCGTTTGGTCGGGTTTGGGCACAAAGTCAATTCCGGCCAGCTGCACCGAACCGCGTCATCCTCCGGGGACGCAGAGAGCTCCGGCCTCTGGTGACGGGCGT
>JALOTU010000207.1 GCA_025457725.1 Verrucomicrobiota bacterium | reverse complement strand
TTGGTGCATCGAATCAGCGGCACGCCGTTTTCGACCGCGCGAAAGACCGAGTTGGCTGCCTGCTGGCGCTGCGCGGCGCCCTCGCGAAACCACCCGTCATTGGTCAGGTTGACCATGAAATCCGTTCCTTCCGTCACGCTCTTGCGCGCGAGGTGGGGAAAGACGTCCTCGAAGCAAATCAGCGTGACGGTCTCCACTGCCAGGGTATCCATGGGGAAGGACACGAAGGCCTCGCCCCGGGTAAACGCGCCGGTGATGGGGGTCAGCCACTTCAGGAATGGCAGCCAGCGAGTGAAGGGAACCTCCTCCCCGAACGCCACCAGTTGCTGTTTTCGGTAGGTCCCAGCAATCCCACCTTCGGGATCAATCAACCATGAGCTGTTAAAGTAGGTCACGGGATCCGTAGGGGTCGCCCCGGGGATGGCGTCATCCGCGCCAATGATCATCCAGGTGTGGTTGGACCGCGCCAACCCGGTGATACTGGTGTAAGTCGGTTCATCCCAGCGCAACAGCTCCGGCACCGCCGCCTCGGGCCAGAGCAACAGGTCGGGGCTTTCCGCCAGCGCCTGACTGCTGAGCTGGAGAAGTTCTTCGAACCGGGAGGCGTTCTCCTCGGGATCCCAGATCTCGGTTTGTGGAATGCTGGGCTGGACCACCGCCACCCGAAGCACCTTTTCCGGTAGAGGCGCGACTTCCACAACCCTCCATCCCCAGCTAAAAAGCGACGCGATGGCCAGTGCGGGCAATGCCAGATCCAGAAGCCACGGCGTGCGCCGCGAGGGGGCCCGGAGCAGCCCCATGCCCGTGCAAAGCAAGGCGGCAGAAAACCAGACCACCAGGAACGACACCCCATACACACCCGTGAAGCGTGAGACCTGAATCAGCGGTGTGAGCTGAAACTGGGATGCGCCCAGGATGTTCCAGGGGAATCCACCCAGCAGCCGTGCGCGAATGATCTCCAGTCCCACCCACAACGCGGCCACCCCAATGCACCACACCGTTCGTTTGCTCCAAACCGGCCAGGATGGCGGCGGCAGCCCTGGCGCTTGGAATGGGCCCGGGACAGACGGCCACAGGCGCCAGGCACCCCAGACCCAGGTCGCGGTGTACAGGGACAGATACGCGCTCAAGGACACCCATCCCAGGATGGGAAAGAAGGTGACCGGGATCAGCAGCAGCCAATACAGTGAAGTCAGGTGATAAGCCAGGCCCGCCATGTAGCCGATGCGGAAGGCCTGTTTGCCGTCGGTCCCCGCAGCCACGCCCAGCATGAGGGCTGGAGCGACCCAGGCCAAACCAGAGATCTCACAATTTGGGAACGCCAGCGCCAGCAGCACACCCGCCGCCACGGCGTGAGGGTAACGACTACGCACCAACCAGGATTCCAGCCACATCTTCAAGAAGCGTCAGCTTGGAGAAAGGGACGCATGGATGGCAAGTTTGTCGGCGCATGGCCGGAGGAGATTCCCTTCACTTGGCCTCGGGCGGTTCCTCTGCCAGCCTGGCCAGTTCCCGGTGGTTGATTTTTCCGGTGCCCAGCTTGGGAATCTCGCGAACGATCTTGAGGTCGCGCGGTGCGGCCAGATTGCTCAGGCCTTTGGCTTTGATCACGGCCCGGATGTCCTCGAGCGTCAGACGCGCATCGTTGGTGACGGCGACCAGGCGTTCTCCCTTGTCCGCGTCTGGTCGCGCCACCACGGCCACGGCGAAGCGCAGTCCGAATTGCGGGAAGGCCCCGTCCAACGCCTCCTCGACGGCGGTGAGGCTCACCATCTCGCCGCTGATCTTGGCGAAGCGCTTGAGCCGCCCGCGAATATGCACGTATCTGCCGTCCTCGATGGAGGCGATGTCACCGGTGTCATACCAGCCACCGAGCGCCTGGAACCTGGCGTTCGCATCCTGGTTGACGTAGCCCTTCATGATGTTGGGGCCTTTGACGAACAGGCGGCCGCCTTCCTCCACCCCGTCCACCTTCTCCAGTTTCCATTCAATGCCTGGCAGCAATTCACCGGCGGAGCCGACACGCGGGCGCATGGGGGTGTTGACGGAAACGCACGGGCCGCATTCGGTGGCCCCGTAGCCCTCCAGGATGCGGATTCCGAATTTCCTGGCCCACAATTGAAGGGTGCTGTCCTGAAGCTTCTCCGCTCCGGCAAAGAGGTAGCGCACGCTGCGGAAGTCGTAGGGATGCGCCTTGCGCGCGTAACCGGCCAAAAAGGTGTTGGTGGCGAAGAAGACGGTGGCGTTCAGATCGTAGAGCGCCGTGGGCACCACGCGGTAATGCAGGGGTGACGGGTAAAGGAACGTGAATGCTCCCTGCACCAAAGGCAGCAGGGTGCCCACCGTCAATCCGAAGCTGTGGAACAGGGGGAGGGCGTTGAAGAAACGCTGGGTTTCGCCCAGGTCGGCCAGGGAACTCATTTGTCGTATGTTGGCCAGTAGATTACGATGGCTGAGTTCCACCCCTTTGGGAACACCCTCGGACCCGCTGGTGAACAGGATGACGGCGGTATCTTCCGGCTCCTGAGCCGTGGGCAGGGTGAGCGGGGTGACCTTGCTGGTGAGAGCGGCGATGAACTTGTGCAGGCCGGGGATGTTCGCGCGGATATCTTCGAGGTAAATGAGTTCGATGCCGGCCTTGGTGAGCGGCTCAGGATCCAGCTTGAACCGTTTCAGAAATGCCCTGGAGCTGACGATGTGTTTCAGGCCGGCCAACTCCGAACAAGTGACCATAATGGCGCTCCCGGTGGTGTAATTCAGGATCGCCGGGATCTTATTGGCGGACCACAGGCCCAGGAGTGTGGTCGGGAGCGCGGAAACGTTCGGAAGCAGGACGCCGACGCGCCTGACATCGGCAGGAATCAACCGCCGCAGCTGCCCCGCCATTAATCTCGTTCCCAGAATCAACCGGGAGTAGGTGACCGTTTGCAGGGTCATGTCCTGCAATACCACGGCGTTGGGCCGTCGGCGGGCGGATTCAGCAATGGCGGCTGGCAGGGTTCGGCGGCCAAACTCCATTTCCACCTCGAAACGCTGGGAGACCATCAGGTCGCGCAACCAGTCGGTGATGCGGGCGCGTGCCGCGGCGGTGCTTTCATGGGGTCGATCCGCGCATTCCCGCACCGGACTAAAATGTGCGCTGACGTGTGGAAACCACTGTTTCCATCCGCCGTGAGGCGAAAGCGGCAGGCGCTGGGCGTTCCGCAGGTAGGCGGTGATGACTCTGGCGTGCGTCCTGTGGATGAGGAAGCCCGTGCCGTCGAACAGCTTCATCAGCGAGCCGGTTTGCGACAATCGGCCCTCGGGAAAGAGCACCAGGCGGCCGCCCTTCTGCAGATACTCCGCCATGTGGCGCACGGCATAGGGTGAATTGTTCTCCACCGGAAACGTTCGGCGATTGACCATCAACCGGCGGTGCAGCCAGCTAATCCGGGCGGTGTCGCTGGATGTGACAAAGCGCCAGTCCTTGTCAAGGCACACTCCCAGCAACAGCCAGTCGAACCAGGAAGTGTGATTGGCCAGCAGCAGCACGGGTCCCGGCTGCCGGAGCACGCTTTCATTGTAGGCGCGGAACCGGAAGCACAGGCGCAGCAGAAGTCTCAGAAACGCGATCATGTTGCGCAGAAATTGTAGATCAGGCGCCCCGTTTGTCTCCATCGCTAATTTTTATGCCCGGAACGGGTGAGGCAATAGGGCGCTGAGATCCGGAGAGCGGAAGGGTGGGTGGGTTGGCAGAGCGGGGTCGGGCAGCCTGTCGCGGTGCATGGACGGGGGGGACAATCCGGATCGGGCTCAGCCTGCCGGAACGGTTTCGCGTTTGCCCAGGCCCATCACCTCCAGGATGTCCCTGAGACATTTTCGGATCCCCACGTCGCGCACGCCCGCCAATCCATAGACGTCGCTGACCTCCTGCTCATGGGTTCGATAGCGCGGAGGGAGCGTGAACATGGATTCCAGATCCTCCCCTTGCTCACGCGCTACTTCCGGATGAAACAAGCCGCGCCCCACGCAATAAGTGCCCTCCGGCAGTTCGAGGTTCTGCTGCGGCAGGATCAGCCAGGGTCGATATTGGAACCTGAGCTTTCCATCCTGGTCGCGGGTCAGCCATCCATAGCTGCGCACCGGGACCTTGTTGATTTTGCGCGCCGTGAACATGCGGTTGCCATCGCGAAAGGGGCGGAATCGTTTGCGTCGAATTGTGATGAAATCCCAGACATAGAGGTTTCCGAAAACCAACAGGCGGAACGACCAGCCGGCGATGAAGAAAGCGATCACAAACAGGACCGCGGATATCAGCGCGCCGACGTACGGATTGGCGAAGGAGGTGCCTGTCACCAGCCCCAGGATCGCCAGGCGGAAAGTCTTCAGCGCCGTGTCCACGGTAGTGAACGGGCTCAGGAGGATGAGGATGTTGATCGCGTGGGATGCGAGCCATACGATGGCGAAGGCGGCCACAGCGAACGGGACGAACAGCGCATTGCCAATTCCCGCAAGATCAATCGCTGCGAATCCGGAAGCCGCCAGCGTTGCGGTGTCGCCGGACTCGGGGAAGATGGTGGTAATGAAGGGGATGACCGCTCCCGCCACCACCAGGCCGCTGACCTTGTTTTCGATGGCCTCCGCGACATCAAAGGGCTTTTTCAGAGCCGTGGGGGCCGCTGTGCCCACGATGTCCTTGGCCGCCACCAATCCTGCCAGGAGGAGCGCGGGAATCCAGAACCAGGGGCGGGCAAACCAGTGGAGTCCGGCCCGCTGTTCTTTGGGCGCATGCCACCACTGCCAGGCTCCCACAGCACCGACGCCGAGCAGCGGGGAGATGGCCATTCCCGTGACGGTTGAAACGGTTTGCGCGGTCTGGATGCCGGTGTCGCGAATCGCGTTCGAGGATGTGGATCGGGCTGCGGCGTGGGTCTGCAGCACTCCGCCGCCAAGCAGCAGTGCCAGGATGAGTCCAGCCAAGGGTTTCATAAAGCTGGCCAAGAGTGCCACGGGCCGGTGCCGCGCGCAATCCGGGCGTTCTTTCCGGCGAAAGCGGCTTTCCCGAGCGCGTTGGCCCGTGCAGGATGCGTCCTGCTCAAGAGATGGTGACTATTGGAGTGTGTTCGGCATTGGCATCCAGAATAACCTGGCCTATCGGGTGAACTTTCTGGCGCGATCCTTGTTTGGGCTGATCCCGGTGCTGGCCATGATCTATTTGTGGCGAACCATCTTCGAGGGACAAGGAAACGCAACCATCGCGGGTTACACCCTGGGTCAAATGATCTCTTACTACCTGATCGTTCAGATCGTGGACGCTTTGACGGCGGTGAATGAGGATGACTGGCAGATTGCTTCCGACATCAAGGACGGAATGATCAGTCAGTTCTTGCTGAAGCCGGTTGATTATCTCTGGTATCGGCTGAGCCTGTTCCTGGCAGGTCGCGTGACCTACATCGCCGTCGCCGGCCTTCCGCTCGCCTTGTTCATTTATTGGTTGAGGGACCACCTTGAGGCGCCGGAAAGCGCGGCAAGGTTTGGATTGTTCCTGTTGGCGCTCGGAATGACAGCCCTGCTTCAGTTTTTGATTTCGTATGCCATGGCCATGCTGGCGTTCTGGGTTCTGGAGGTGTCCACCTTCATCTTCATCCTCTACGCTTTGGAATATCTGGCCAGCGGACATTTGTTTCCCCTGGACATCCTGCCGCCCGGATTGCAGCAGGTTCTCGAGCTCACCCCGTTTCCCTACCAGCTCTATTTTCCCATCAGCATCTATCTGGGCAGGGTGGGGGAGTCCGAGTTGTGGCGGGGATTGCTGATCCAGTTTGTCTGGGTGGTGATCGCCTACGCGGTTGCCCGGTTCATGTGGCGCCTGGGCATCCGGCGTTACGAGGCCGTCGGAGGATGAGATGATGAGCACCCTGTTGCGATACTGTTCGATTTACGCGGCGCTTTGGCGCAATTCGTTGATGCGAGAGATGATCTTCCGCGCGAATTTCCTGCTGTGGATCGTGGTGGATGTCTTGTGGTTCGGATTGCAGTTGTGTTTTATCAGCGTGCTCTACCTGCACACCGAAAGCATCGGTACCTGGACGAAATGGCAGGTGGTTTTGTTGATTGCCGCCAGCAACTTTATCCAGCAGATCTTCCACGGCATTTTTCTGCTGAACCTGACGAATCTCTCCGATCTCGTCCGGACGGGGAAGCTGGATTTCCTGCTCGTGCAACCGGTCAACCCGCGCTTCATTGTGTCGCTGCGGCAGATTGACCTGGGGGCCTTTGTCAACGCGCTGATTGCGCTGGTTGTGATGATTTATGCGGGCATCCAGCTGGGGATCCGTCCCGGTTTGACCGATGTGGTGTTGTTCCTGGTGCTGTGCGCCATCGGGATCCTCATCCACTATTCCTTGATGTTGCTGCTGGCCTCCGTGAGCTTTTGGACGGTGAAGGCCCAGGGCATTGTGTGGGGATACTACAACCTATTCAACATCGCCCGGATGCCGGACGAGGCGTTCCGCGGACTGTTCAAGGCCCTTTTCACCCTGGCCATCCCGATGTTGCTCGTGTCCAACGTTCCGGCGCGAGTGCTGACGGATAAACTGGCCTCGCCCGCGCTGGTCTGGCTGCTGGTGGCGATGGGAGCCGGTTGCGTGGCCTGCTCCGAAATCGGCTGGCGGGCCTCGCTGAAGCGCTACACAAGTGCCAGCTCGTGATCACGACGGGGACGGTCAACCTCGATCACCGGCCACCAGCATCTCCCTGGCGTGCCTCACGGCTGCTTCCGTGGTCCCGCCCAGCATGCGGGACAATTCCTGCACGCGTTCATCGCCGGTTACAAGGTGAATCCCGGAGAGGGTTCTGCCCCCGGTGGTTTGCTTCGTCACCACGTAATGGCTCGTGGCAGGAGCCGCGACCTGGGGCAGGTGCGTGATGCAAATCACCTGCCGGCGAGCGGCAATCTGTTTCATTTTTTGTCCAACGGCATGGGCTGTTTCCCCCCCGATGTTGGCGTCCACCTCATCGAATACCAGCAGCGGAATCCGGTCTTCCTCGGCAAGCACGGTCTTGAGCGCCAGCATCACCCGGGCGAGTTCGCCGGACGAGGCAATGGCACGGAGTGGGCGGGGCGGTTCACCCGGATTGGGGGCGAACTGGAATTCCACGGTGTCGAAACCCGATTCCTTGGGCAGGTCGAAGGCCTGGTCCGGGGGCGGCAGGCGGGTGGCCATGGCGATGTCCATCTGGCTGGCCTTGAAACCGAGGTCCCGCAGTTGTCGGGTGGCCTCCTGACAGAGCTTGGGGATCACCTTGCGCCGCTTGCTGGACAGGCTGCGACCCAGTTTTCGGAGGGACCCTTCCAACTCCGCCAGTTCGCTTTGAATTCGCGCCAGTTCCTCCTCCCTTTGCTCCAACGCGGTCAATCTGGCCCGGGCGTCCTGGCCAAAGGCAATCACGCCGGCAAGGTCGGGTCCATATTTGCGCTTAAGCGATTGAAGAAGATTGAGACGCTCCTCCAGTGTCTTCAGGCGATCCGGATCAACGTCAACGCGGTCGAGATATCCGGAGAGACCGGAGGCCAGCTCACGGAAGCTCTCCATGATCTGCTGTTGCTGCTCGAGCAGGGGCGCAGTGGCTGAGTCCAGCCCTGAGAGCTCCTGAAGCTTCCGGGTGATCTGCCCGGCCTGGGTCAGGAGCGAATTTTCGTTCTCAACAATTTGATCGATGACGGCGTGTCCCAGTTCAAGCAGACGGGCGGCATTGGCGGCTCGGGCGTGTTCTTTCTCGACCTCCATATCCTCATCCGGCTGCAGTTGGGCGCCCATGATCTCCTTGACCTGGAATGCAAGCAGCTCCAATTGCTGGGCGTAGGTTTTTTCGTCCACAATCAGGCTGGCCTTGCGGGCCAGTGATTGTGAGCGACGCCTGGCCAGTTCAGCGAAACCCTCCCGCTCCGCCTCCAGCCCTCCATGCGCATCCAGGATGTCGAGTTGACGGGCCGGATGAAGCAGGGACTGATGATCATGCGGGCCGTGCATGTCCACCAGCCAGTCGCCGATGGATGCGAGCGCGGCAAGCGTGGTGGGCGAACCATTGATGAACTGGCGGTTGGAACCGGACGCGGTGAAGGTGCGTTTGATGACCAGTTGATGATCGTCGCAGGGTTCGATCCCATTGTCCTCCAGGAAGGCCGCGAGTGGCGCGCGGACCTGACGGACGTCAAAGACCACCTCGACCGTGCAGGCATCGCATCCGGCCCGGATCAAGGTGCGGTCCGCGCGTTCACCCAGAACCAGCTTGAGCGCCCCGATGATGACGGACTTTCCCGCGCCCGTCTCCCCGCTGATGACATTGTAGCCCC
>JALOTU010000206.1 GCA_025457725.1 Verrucomicrobiota bacterium | reverse complement strand
ACCAGCTTGATGATCTTCAGCTTGGCAATCTTGTGATCCAGACGGCCGATTTTCGTCTCGTCATACTCGATCCGGCCCCACTCCTCCGCCTTGGCCTCCGCCATCCGCTTGAGGATGTCCACCATCTTGACGCGCGCCTCGATGCCCTTCTCGCGCAGCTGGAGAAACGCCTCATGCGCGGCGGCACAGGCCTCGTTCGCATCCTGGAACACGCCAAAATGACGGGCGCCGCCGGACCGCGCGGGCGTGACCGCAGGCGGAACGGAGCAGCCGCAGGTGGGGTTGACCGCCGGGGCGGAAGGCTTTGCCGCGGGCGCAGGCCCGGGGGCTGAACCGCCGAGGCGGCTCATGACGTCGGCCACCACGTCGCGAACCAGAGTTTCGTTGATGGAGCTCATGAAATCGGACGGAAATTCAACGGCAAGGATCAGGTATCGTTGCGCGCGTTGTAAATGACCCGGCCCAGCACATCCACGGTGTCCACGATGCCGACGATGACGGCATCGACGGGACAATCGCGCAGGCCGTCGGACAGGCGGGCGGAGCTGCCCTGGCAGAACATCACCATCTCACCGATGCCCGCCCCGACGGTGTCCACGGCCACAATAGTGTTCTGGCCGTTTCTGAAGTTGGTCGGATCCTTTTCATCCACCAGCTGGGGCCGCACGAGCAGGAGCTTGCGACCGATCATGCTGGCTTCCTTCTTGGTGGCGACCACCGCGCCTTCCACTTTGGCGAGAAACATGATGGGATGGGGGCTGCGTGCCGCGTGGATTTCACGCTTCACAGTTCACTTCTTCCTCGGCAACACCGCGGCGATGTCCTCGTGCGGCCGGGCGATGACGTGCACGCTGACCAGTTCGCCCTTGAGGGCCTTGATGGTCTGGGCGCCGGCGTCCACGGCGGCCTTGACCGCCGCCACATCGCCGACCACGCACGCCGTGACCAGCGCGTTGCCGACCTGGACCATGGGTCCGGCGAGTTGAACATTCGCCGCCTTCAGCATGGCGTCCGTCCCTTCGACAAGGGCGACGAGGCCGCGGGTTTCGATCATTCCAATTGCTTGTTGTGCCATAAACTTGATGTCTGTGTTGTTGGTTGAGTGTTGAGTGAAATTCAGTTCTTCGAGGCTTCCAGGAACCGTCGGGTCTCGCGGGCCACCACGAGCTCTTCGTTGGCCGGGATCACCAGCACCCGGACTTTGGAATCGTCCGCGCTGATGACCGCTTCCGCCCCCCGGGCCGCCGCGTTCCTCGCCGGATCGAGGACAATGCCGAGGTTGTCGAGGTTGGCGCAGATGGCGGCGCGGACCTCGGCGCGGTTCTCGCCAATGCCGGCGGTGAACACGATGGCGTCGGCGCCGTTCAGTTCCAAATGATAGCTGCCCACCCAATGACGGGCACTGGCCACGAACACCTCGAGGGCAAGCCGCGCCCGGGCATTCCCCTGCTCCGCCGCCGCGGCGATATCCCGGAGGTCATTGGAAACGCCGCTCAAGCCGAGCAGGCCGGCCTCCTCCGACAACTGGCGTTCCGCCTCCTCGTTGGTGATGCCGAGCGTTCGCACGGCATAGGGCAACGCCCCGGCATCCAGATCGCCGACGCGATTGTTCTGCGGCAGGCCGGATTGCGGACTCATGCCCATGCTGGTGCCGATGCCCGCGCCGTTCAAAATCCCGGTCACGCTGGAACTGCCGCCCAGATGGCAGGAAACGACGCGCAACGGGGCGCCCGTCACCCGGGTCTGGCCGCCATCCACATACAGCCGGCGGGCGCGCTCGGCCACGTCCGGCCGCCCCAGCAATTCCGCCGACCGCTCGGCGATGAACTTGTGACTGGCACCGTGAAAGCCGTATCGGCGCACTCCCGCGTCATGCCAGGAGGGCGGCACGGCGTAGCGCAGCGCGGCCTCGGGCGCATACTGGTGGAAAGCCGTCTCGAACAGGGCCACCAACGGCACGCCCGGCATCCGTTGAGCGAAGAGGCGGATGCCGGCGATGTAGGGCGGATTGTGCGCGGGGGCCAGTCCGATGTAATCGGTCATCGCCTGCAACACGCGCGGGTCGAGCGCCACGCAGCCGCTCACGCCCCGGGCCAGAACAGTCTTGAAACCCACGGCGGCCAGGTCGCGCTCGCCGGCGATGGCCCCGGCCCGCTTCAACTGCGCCAGGCAATCCTCGATGGCGCCGGAATAATCGGTCACGCGCTCCAGCCCGCCCTTGTGGAGCAGGCGCTCGGCGTTGTTCGAGAAATCGAACAGGCGCCATTTGAGCGACGTCGAGCCGAGATTGGCGACGAGGATTTTCACGGTGCTTCCGGGATCAGGCCCTGGCGCGCGGGCGTCAGGACAGCCACTTGCCCAGACCGGGCAGATCGTCGTGCGGACGCGGGATGACCTGCACCGCAACAACGGCACCCACCGTCGAGGCGGCGGCGGCGCCGGCATCCGTGGCGGCCTTCACGCTGGCGACGTCGCCGCGGAAGAACACGGTGCAGTAACCGCTGCCGATCTTTTCCCAGCCGGTGAATGCGACGTTCGCGGCCTTGAGGGCGGCGTCTGTCGCTTCGAACAGGGCGCACAGTCCCTTGCATTCAATCATTCCAATTGCTTGTAGAGCCATAATAGTGATGTGTGTTGAGGGTTGCCGTTGCGGTCGGGCTATTTCTTGGACGCGCCATTCTCGCTGAGAAACACCTTGCCGAGATCCTCGTGCGGACGGGCAATGACGTGGCTGGCGACGAGTTCGCCCACCTTGCTGGCGGCTTTCGCCCCCGCGTCCACGGCGGCTTTGACGCTGGCGACGTCGCCCCGGCAGATGACGGTGATCAGACCGCCCCCGATGGGTATCGTCTTGCTGATCCTGATGTTTGCGGCTTTGGCCATGGCATCGGTTGCCTCGATGCTTCCGGTGTAGCCCTTCGTTTCAATCATTCCGATGGCTTCGCTCATAGTTTGTTTTGGTTAAAGGTTGGTTCGTGTCAATTCGTGTCCATTCGTGGTTCACTGCACCAGTTCGCACGGGGTGTGGGGCTGGAGATCGCAGGCGTTGCCCTCGTCGGTGTCAATGTGCACCTCGAGCTTGAAGGCCGGATCCACCCGCACCAGCATCCTGTCGAGCGTCAGCGCACAAGGTCCACCGATCTTCAGCTTCATCAGGTCGCCCGCCTTCACCCGATGGAACTCGGCGTCGGTCGGATGCATGTGCACATGCCGCATCGCGCGGATCACCCCCTGCGGCATCTCGAAAAATCCCGCCGGCCCCATCAACATGCATCCAGGTGTGCCCTTGATGTCCCCGGACTGACGCAGCGGAATGTCAAACCCCAGCGCGATCGAGTCGGTGTAGGCCAGCTCCACCTGGTTGAGATTCCGGCACGGACCCAGAATGCGAAGATTGGAAATCACCCGGCTGCGCGGCCCGATCAACGTCACCGTCTCCTTGGCCGCAAATTGTCCGTCCATGTAAAGCCACTTGTGCACCGACAGCTTGGCCCCCTTGCCAAACAGGATCTCCACCGCCTCGGGCGTAAGATGACAATGACGCGCACTCACATTCACCACCAGCGGACTCGGCGCCGTGGCGGCAAAGGGCAAAGGCTTGCCCAATCGCGCATACACCGATTGCCGAACCATGTGCTCAATCACCGCGCGATGCGGAAGTGGACCCGTTGCCGTTGCCATACTGAAGCTCTATTTGATTGATTTTGGAAGATACGTCAACATTTTTCTTGCAAATTCTTCCAAACTATTCCAAATCTTTGCCAATGACGGCCACCGAGCGCCAAAAGCGCATCGAGGAATACCTGCAAAAGGCGGAATTCGCCTCTTTGGAGGAGCTGTCGGCGCATGTCCAGGCCTCGATTTCGACGGTTCGACGCGATTTAACGTCGCTGGAGAGCTTCGGCAACCTGAAACGCACGCACGGCGGGGCGCGGGTAGTGACGCCGCACACCGATGAATTTGCGTTTTCGGCGCGCGACACTCATCAGCTGGAGGAAAAGGAGGCCATTGGCCGGGCCGCCGCCGCCCTGGTGCAGCCGAACGAAAGTGTGATCATTGATGCGGGCACCACGGCGTATCATGTCGCGCTGCACCTGCTGAACAAGGCCCAGATGGTGGTGACCAATTCACTGCCGGTGGCCAATCTGTTCGGGTCGGCCAGCAAGATGGAGGTGGTCGTGTCCGCCGGGGTGATATATCCGCGGCTGGGGGTGCTGGTCGGACCGCTGGCGGTGGAGACTTTTTCCAAGATCCACGCCGATGTCGCGATCATGAGTGCGGGCGGGATTGCGCTGGACGGGGTGACCAATTCGCACGCCCTGCTGATCGACATTCAACGACAGATGCTTCGCGGCGCCCGGAAGATCATCCTCTGCCTGGACCACACCAAGTTCGGCCGCAAATCCACCATGCATTTGTGCGGTCTCGACGACGTGGACATCATCGTCACGGACAGCCAGGCGCCGGAAACCATGGTGGCGGCGCTGCGCGAGCGGGGCAACGAGGTGGTGCTGGCGGAGAAGCACGGACCATGACCACACCTCAACAAGAACAACACGGATGCGGAACACCTCAATGAACCTGGCGGATCAAGTCAAGGCGGCCGGCGTCGTGGGAGCGGGTGGCGGCGGGTTTCCCACCCACGTGAAACTCGGCTCGAAGGCCGATACCGTCATTGCCAACGGCGCCGAATGCGAACCGTTGCTGCACAAGGACGCGGTGGTCATGGAACGTAACGCCGCCGAACTGGTGCAGGGCATGCAGCTGGCCATGGAGGCCGTGGGGGCCAGGGACGGCGTCATCGGCATCAAGGGAAAGAACAAACTCGCAGTCGAGGCGGTCACCCGGGCCTGCACAGGCACCCCCGTGCGCGTGCAGTTGCTGGGGGATTACTATCCGGCCGGCGACGAATACGATCTGGTCTTCAACGTCACCCAGCGCCTGATCCCTCCCGGCGGCATCCCGCTCAACGTCGGCGTGGTGGTCAACAACGTCGAGACTTTCGTCAACATCGCCGCCGCCGCCCGGGGCAATCCGGTGACCCACAAAATGCTGACCATCGCGGGGGCCGTCGCCTCCCCGGTCACCCTCCGGGTACCGCTCGGCGTCACCTACCGCGACTGCATCGCCGCGGCCGGCGGCCTGACCACGGACGATCCGGTGCTCTGCCTGGGCGGGCTGATGATGGGCAAAAACACCGACGATCTCGACACGCCGGTGACCAAGACGGACACGGGCGCGGTCATCCTGCCGCGCGATCACCACGTCATGGAACGCAAGCTCAAGCCCAGCAAGGTGCAGGCGAAGATCGGCAAGTCCGCCTGCGACCAATGCCGCTATTGCACGGAGTATTGCCCCCGCTTTCTGCTCGGGTACGCCGTCGAGCCGCACCAGGTCATGCGCAGCCTGGCGTTCACCGCCACCGGCGCGGATCATTTCAACCAGTGGGCGTCCATGTGCTGCTCGTGCGGTCTCTGCACGCTGTTCGCCTGCCCGGAGGAATTGTATCCCAAGGAAGCCTGCGATGATGCCAAGGCGGAAATGCGCCGCCAGAACATCAAATGGACGGGGCCCATGAATCCGAAACCGCATCCGATGCACGACGGACGTCGCGTGCCCATCAAGACGCTCACGCGCAAATTGCACGTCGAGGCCTATGACCTCGCCGCGCCCTTTGTGCCGACGGATCTGTCCCCTGCCCGGCTGGTGCTGCCCCTCAAGCAAAGCGCCGGCACGCCGTGTCTGCCCGCGGTCAGGACCGGCGACCGGGTGAAGGCCGGACAGGTGCTCGGGGAACCGGCGGCGAACGCCTTGGGCGCCGTTCTCCACGCCCCACTCGAAGGCGTCGTGCGGGAAATCACCGACCAACACATCGTCCTGGAAAGATAACTATGAGCCAGAAATCCATCGGACTGATCGAACTGTCGAGCGTCGCTTCGGGATTTTCCGTCGCCGACACCATGCTCAAGGCGGGCGACGTGCGCCTGCTGCTGTCGCGTTCCATCTGTTCC
>JALOTU010000205.1 GCA_025457725.1 Verrucomicrobiota bacterium | reverse complement strand
TCGCCCACCACCGCCACCTTGTAGCCCTTGGCCTTCATGGCCCGGACGAAATCCACCTTGTGCTGCGGCAGGCAATCGCCTTTGGCCTCCTCGCAACCGATCTCGGCCGCCACGCGTGTCGCCACCGGCTGCCGGTCGCCGGACACCATGGCCACGCGGCGCACGCCGCTGTGCTTGAGATCCACCAGGGAATCCGCGGCTTCCGCCCGGGTTTGGTCCTGCAACCCGACCCAGCCGATCGACTGGCCGTCGCGCGCCACGAAGATGAGGCTGTAACCCTCCGTCTCATCCACGTCCACGGACTTCATCAGGTCGCCCTTCACGCCGTTGTCCTGCAACCATTGGGCGCGTCCCACCAGCACCGTCGCCCCGTCCACCTTCGCGGCCACACCGCGACCGGCGGTTTCCTGGAAATCCACCGGTTCCACGAGGCTCACCCCCACATCCCCGGCCAGCGCCGCCACGGCCTTGGCTGTCGGATGATTGCTGTATTTTTCCGCCGAAGCGGCCAGCCGCAGCAGCTCGGCCGGTTCCACCCCGTCGATCGGGGCCAGCCGGCTCACCGCCAGCCGTCCGGTGGTCAGGGTGCCGGTTTTGTCGAAGACAAACGCGTTGATCTTGGCCGCCAGCTCGATGTCGGCCACGTTCTTGATCAGGATGCCGAGTCGCGCCGCCGCCGACAGGGCGGCCACCATCGCGGTGGGGGTGGCGAGAATGAAGGCGCACGGGCAGGCGACGACCAGCACCGCGATCACGCGGTTGAGGTCCCGGGTGAAGGCCCACACCAACGCCCCGATCACCAGCACCAGCGGCGTGTAGAACCCCATGTATTGGTCCACGATCTTCATGATCGGGAGCCGCGTTTTCTCCGCGGCGAGGATCAGGTCCCGCACGCGGCCCAGGGTGGTGTCGGTGCCGGCCCGGCTGACCTTGATCTCGAGCACCCCGGTAAGATTCTGCGTGCCCGCAAAGACCTCGTCCCCGGCCTTCTTGTCCACCGGCAGGGATTCGCCGGTGATGGTTGCCTGGTTGAAGGAACCCTGCCCCTTCCGGATCACCCCGTCCGCCGCCACGTTGTCGCCGGGACGGATGCGGATGAAATCGCCCACGGCAAGTTCGCTGGCGGCGACCTCCTCCTCGGAGCCGTCGGATTTGATGCGGCGCGCCTTGGTGGGGGTCAGTTGGATGAGCGATTCGATCGAGGCCCGGGCGCCTTCCGCCGTTCGCGTCTCGATGATTTCCCCCAGCAACATGAAGAAAGCCACCACGCCGGCGGTTTTGTAATCCCCGGAGGCGAAGGCGGCCAGGACGGCGATGGCCACCAGTTCATTGATGCTGAGCAGGCCCAGGCGGAGATCCTTGATGGCGGTTGCCAGGATGGGGATGCCCAGGATGAGTGCGCCCACCAGACCGCTGGCGGCGGCGACCGCGTGGCCGGCGGGGAAGAACCAGTCCACCACGAACGCGTTCACCACGAACACCACGCCGAGGAGGGTTTGTTTCAACCGAATCTGCGTGTGGGAATGCTCCACACCGCAGGCGTCGCAGGCCTCGCCATCGTGATGATGGTGAGGATGTTTGTGGTCGTGCGACTCGCGGCTGAGTAATGAGGTGACTTGCATGGCTGGCGGGTTAAATGGTTGAACGATTCACGGCGTGGCCGGCGCCTCGGTTTTGGGCTTGGGCGGCAGCCGGTTGAGCAGCAGCCGCAGTTCACGGGAATGATCCTCACCGCGATCCTGGAGGTAGATGGTGTCCTGGAGCTGGCCCAGGGAGCGGGAGAGGGCCTCGGCCTGTTGCAGCTGGACAAACAGCCCGGGGGCGGCGCGATACTTGGGCAGCAGTTCCTGGAATCGGTCCGCCTCGGCCCGGATGCTTTCGACCAGCCGTTTGCGCTCCGACTCGGCGAGATTGACGATGGACACCGCCTCGGCTTCGGCGCGGCTGACCGTTTCGTTCTCGAACTTGCGGGCCTCATTGAGCAGTTGTTCCCGCCGCTGCACCGCCTGGTTCACCTGGGCGAAATCCCCCTTCAGAAACAGCGGCGGTTTGCTCTCAATCTTGACCTGGTCCACGGAGACCCCGATGCCGCGCAGCGCCAGCAGCTCGACCACCCGCCGCTGCACCGCATCCTTGAATCCGGCCACGTCGTTCACGAGGATCGCGTCGATGCCGAACTTCCCGGCGGTTTCCACCAATGCGCTGTCGAGGCTGTTCTGGACGGCGACGGTGGTGCCGCTCAGGTCGAAGGTGCCGTTGGTCCCCACGGTGAACCGCAGCACGCAGCCCACGGGGTCATCGATACGGTAATCCATGGTCGCCCGCGAATGGACGATGTTCAGATCGGCGGTGATCAGGTAGCCGTCCACGGCGGGGTTGAGCGAGGGGCCGGCGAAGGGTTCCGTTCCCGCCAGCTCCTGTTCGGGGGTGGTGAAGTACCAGCCGGCGGTGGAACGCACGGTTTGGATCTCGCGGATGGGCACGCGCACCACCTCATCGATTGGATAGGGAAACGCCCAGTGGGCACCCGGCCCCAGCAGCGCCGCGTCGCCCTCCCCCACCGTCCTGCCGAATCGCAGCACCAGGGCCCGTTCCTGAGGGCCCACGGTGAAGAAGCCGGAACCCAGGAACACCACCAGCAACACCACCATGACGATCTTGACGATGAAGAAGCTGCTGCGCAGCGCGTCGGCGAGGGCCTGGGCGCCCGGATCCATGGGCGTTTGCGGCGTCCGGGGCGCGGGCGGATCGTGCGGGTGCTCGTGATGCGAATGCTCGGTGCTCATGTCAGTGCAGGCCCTGGAGCGCGTTGGTGGCGCTGCCTCCCAACAGGTTGAACGGCGGGGTCGTCTGGTCGAAAATCAGGGTGGTCCGCTCGGTGAGCGAGGCTTCCAGGGCCTTCAGGTTGATCAGGAACGCCGCCAGCCCGGGCTCCTGTTGAAACACCGGCAGCGTCTGCGCCGCGGCCGCCTCTCCCAACCCCCGGATGCGGGTGGCTTCCGCCTCCGCATTCGCCTGCAACTCGGCGGCCTGGCGGTTGGCATCGGACCGGATCTTCTGCGCCTGGGCCTCGCCCTCGTTCTGCGACTTGCTCGACAGCACATTGCGCTCGGATTTCATCCGGTCGAACACCGATTGCGTGACCGCCTCCGGCAGGCCCAGGCGTTTGATGCCTACGAAGTCGACGTCCATGCCGTAGTTGTTGCTCTTCAACTGGGCCTTGACCGTTTGGAGAATCTCGCGCTCGACCTCGGCAAACTTCACCGCCCGGTCGGCGGAGACGAAGTCGCTCAGCTGATGCTTCCCGATCACGGCGCTTTTGGCGCTGCGCACCATGCCTTCCAGCACCTTCTCCGCCTCGGAAATCGAGCCGCCGGCAAACCGCGGGAAGAACACCTCGGCATCGGTGATCTGCCATCCCACATACAGCTGGGTCAGCAACAGGTTGTCGTCCGCGGTCAGATCCTCGACGAACTTGTCGTCGTAGTTCTGAATCCGCTGGTCGAACTTGTAGACCTTCTGGATCGGCCACGGCCATTTCCAATAGGGCCCGCCGGGCTTGTCCACGGTGCGGGTCGGCTTGCCGAAGGTGGTCACCACGGCGATTTCCGACTGGCGCACCTGGAAGATGAACAGGAGCGCCACGAAGATGACCAGCAGGATGGCTCCCACGATGATGCTGACAGGATTGCGGTTCATAAATCGATTCGGATCGTTATTGGGCCTGGGGCACGCGGAGATTGCTGAAATCGCTTCCCAGCTTCTGCTCCAGGTCGAATTGGATGACGTCCTCGGTGTTGGTGGTCAACAAAACGTATTTGCGCGCCCCCTCCGTCGCCCGCACCAGGGCCTGGAGATAGGTGCGGTCCAGGTACACCGACGGCGCCGCCCGGAAGGCCGGGATCTGGTTGGTGAACAGGGCGGAGCGCGCGAACGCGTTGACTTCCGCGCGTTGCCTGAACGACGCGGCCTCGGCGACCAGCCGGAAGCTCTCGGCGTCGGCGTTGGCATTGATGCGGATGGCGTCCGCGCGGGCATTCAGGATGGCTGCCTCCTTCTGCTGCACTGCCCCCACCACGCTCTGGTATTCCGGCGCAACCGCCACCGGGGGATGAATGTCCTGCAAGCCCACGTAGCTGATCAGCACCCCGAGTTTCCGTTCGTCCGCCTCCGCCTGAACGGCCTGGCGCAAACGCTCCGCGGCCTCAAGCCGGCCCGAGGCGAGCACCTCGCCAATGTCCGAGGAGGCAAGGTAGGCCACCACCCGGCGCGTGGCGATGTCCCGCAGCAGGGCGCCGGGATCCTCGTAATTGTAGGCCCAGTCGATCAGGTCGCTGATCTCGAAAAAGAGGGGAAGGCTGACGGTCAACACGCTGACCGGCGGGGTTCGTCGTTCGGTGTTCTCGTCCTCGCCCACGGTGCTTTGACGGCGGTTGCCCACCAGCAGCAGTTCCTCCTTGGAATGCTGCACCGTCCACAGCACGGTCCTCATCGCCACCTGGTTGGTGTCGGGCTGGGAGCCGATGATAAATGACTGGACCTGTTCGGTGTGAAAGCGTTTCACGCGGTCCACCGGCCAGGGCAGGGTGAAATGCGCGCCCGGCTTGAGTTCTCCCCGGGATTCCACGAACCGGCCCCAGCGCTCGATCAATCCGCGTTCGCCCGGCTCGATGAACACCACGCAGGTCGACAACAGGAGCACGCCGAACTGGAGCAGAATCAGCCAGGCCAGGGCCTGACGGAAGAACTGGTAGAACCAGGTTTCCGACACCTTGAATCCGAACTGGTAATCCAGCGCGTGGGCGGCGGTGGAAAACACCCCCTCCGGATGCGCCACCAATCCGACCAGGCGACTTTCGTAGAGCGGACGCGGCTCGCTGCCCCGGACCCTCGGCCGATAGATTTCGAAGACCAGGTTGATGACCGTCTCCACCGCCACGAGCATCAGCAGGACCGTCATCGCCCGCGCCACCAGGAGATCCAGCGAGGGCAGGTCCAGCGAGGCGCCGGCCATGGCGCCGGCAGCCAGCAGGCAGGCATAGGCCCCCATCAACGCGAAACTCGATCCCGGCCGCAACAGCCGGCCCTCGTCCAGCCGCGCCAGCGCCGTGGAGAAGCGTCCAACCAGGAAAAGGATCAGGAAAAAGAGGCCGAACAGCGACAGGGTCACCAGCGGCGGCTTGGACATCACGACCGTCTCCGGCCGGGCCAGGTAACGCCACCATCCGTAGGCCAGCACGCCTTCCAGC
>JALOTU010000204.1 GCA_025457725.1 Verrucomicrobiota bacterium | reverse complement strand
CCAGCGCTGCCTCACCGAGGCGGTGGCCACCAGCTTCAACCGCATCACCGTGGACGGCGACATGAGCACCAACGACACGGTCCTCGTCCTGGCCAATGGTTTGGCGGGCAATGCGCCGTCCGCCCTCCGCAACCCGAAATCGCGCGACCATGCCGTCTTCCAATCCGCGTTGAACCATGTCTGCCTGGAACTGGCCCGGATGATCGTGCGCGACGGCGAGGGCGTGCACCGCGTGGTCACCGTCCGCGTTCAGGGCGCGAAATCGGTGAAGGATGCCGATGCGGCCGCGCGCGCGGTGGCCAACAGCGCCCTGGTCAAAACAAGCTGGCATGGCGGCGATCCCAACTGGGGGCGGATCATTGACGCCGTCGGTTACAGCGATGCCAGGGTCGTGGAGGAGAAGGTGGACATCGGGTACAGCGCGCCCGGCAGCGGCAGGATTCTGTGGAGCCTGAAGCGCGGCCAACCCACCCGGGCGACGTTCAAACAGCTGTGCGCCGCAGTGGCCCCCGCGGAATTCGACCTCCACATCCATCTGAATCTCGGGCGCGCGGGCGCGGTCATGTATGCCGCCGACCTGACCGAGGAATATGTTGATTTCAACAAGGGAGATGTGACCGATCCCGCCAGCCTTGGAGGTTAGCCTGTCGTGGACCAACAACATTCGCTCCGGCTTGAGAGGCAGCGGGGTCTGTGCTTAGCTGGCTGGCGATGTCGAAGCCGCACGCCACCAAGACCAGGGACCCGGAGGAAACGGTGCAGCGGGAGCGCTACACCGTTGTCGAGCTGGCCATCAACTCGATGGCACGCGTTTCCCTGTTCGCCGGATCGCGCTGGACCCAACTCGACCGGGACCGGTTGATCGCGGAGGCAAAACGCTCAACCGGGCTTTCCGATGCAGGGGACGATCGCTATCTCCAGGGGCTGGACCGGATCCTGAGCGAGTCCCGGGGACGATACAGACCCCTGGGCACCGCCCTTCTGCGCAACCTGCTGCTCAAGGCATTGGAAAACCGGTTGCGCGCGGTGGATTACATCAAACGCCACCCGGACGTCCTGCAAATCCAAATTCAGAGACCGATATTCGTCCTGGGCTTTCCCCGCAGCGGCACGACCCTGCTCCAGAACCTCCTCGCCACCTCGCCGGATCGCGCACCGTTGGAATTCTGGGAACTCATGTCGGTCACCCCGGTCCGCGAGGGCGATCTGGAGGCGGACAAGGCAACCCGGGTGAAGGCCCTGGCTCGCATCCTGCGCCTCGCCGACCTTTTTGTTCCCGAACTGAAATCCATCAAGGAGTCGAACCCACACACGCCGGAGGAGGACTGGCAGCTGCTGGTGCCGAGTTTTCATGCCCTGACCTTCGAACTGGCCTACGCACTCGAGGACTACGGCCGCTGGCTCCAATCGGAAGCCGACATGGCCTGGGCCTACGGGGAGTTGAAGCAGCGTCTCCAGATCATTCTGCATCAGCGTCCACGCCAACAGCTGGTGCTCAAGTGTCCCGACCATCTCTGGTTCATTGATGCGCTGCTGGCGGTGTTTCCGGATTCGTGTATCGTCCAGACCCATCGGGACCCGGTGAGTTGCATCGCCTCCTACACCAGCATGATCGCGCTCCAGGAACGGGTGTTGACCGGCCGGATCCAGTGGAAAGCCCTGGCGCAGCGACTGACCCACCTGTTTCTGGCCGGCGCACACCGGGCGCATGCCGCCCGCCTGCGGCACGACGCAGGCAGGTTCTTTGATGTGCCCTTTGAGGATCTCACACGCGATCCCGAAGGCACCGTGCGCCGCATTCTGGATTATTTCCATATCGCCGCCCCCTGCACACGCTCGGTCAGGACGGAGCTGACGAAGCCGCGCGCGGACAGTCCGGGATCGCATCGCTACTCCACCCAACGACTGGGCATCGACCCGGAAGCCACGCGGGACAAGTTCCGTTGGTACACCGACACCTACGCGGCGGATACCCAGGCCGTTGCCTGAAGCCGTTTGCCGGGGCTTTTGCCTTGCTCTTCACTGAGGCGGGCCGATACATGATGGGCAGGCTCCGCCGTAGCGGCGGTCCGGAGGAGGACTTTTACTTCCGAAGCACGGAAGCCAATCTTGAGGTACCACCCGTCGCAGCAGCAGTCCAAATCGAATGATAAACCACACATTTGAATCTCAGGGTCGGCTGGCCGACGCCAAGCTCGCAGCGGCCGGCCTCATCTTGACCCAGGGCGGCGAACCCACCTTCGTGCCCCAGGACACCGCCGCACCCGAATGGAATGTCGCCGCGCTGGGACCGGAGAAACTGCTCTATGCACGGCGCCTCGCCCGTGAACTGGCATCCACCCTCTTCAACGGCGGGGTCGTCCTCCAATCGTTCGGCAAACAGTATCCCGGCGAACCGCTGCCGCGCTGGCAACTGGGCATTTACCGGTCCCGCTCCGGAAAGCCGCTGTGGACCGATTTGAATCGGCTGCGTCTCGACCCGAAACCTGTCGGCGGTGGGAGTGCGGACATGCCGAGGGAATTCATCAGACAACTTGCAAAAGCGCTCCGGCTGAAAGACACGGTGCTGCCCGCCTTTGAAGATTTTGAGGCGAAATTGAAGCAGACCGACTCGAGCGCAGCCGCGCGACTGTTGCCCAGGTTTTCCCGGAGCAAACGCGAGTTCATCTCCCGTCCGTTGACCCAGGCGGCCGCCAGGACCTGGAGACCCTATTTCGAACCAGCCGGCTGGGTGCTGCCGCTGGACCATGACGGAACGCGGTGGCAAACGGCCAAATGGAAGCTGGCGGCGGGAGCGGATCTGACCCTGTTTCCCGGCGACAGCCCCATCGGCCTGCGATTACCGCTCAGCCGTTTGGCCGGGGATGTTCTGCGACGCGGACTGACCGTGGAATACAAGCGGGATGAACTGATCGTCTTTCTTCCTCCCCTGCCCAGCTTCGAGGCTTTTGGCGACTTGGTTCGGACCATCGAGCACCTCGCCGCAAAGATGGACCTGCCCCCGATCTCGCTCGAGGGCTACCCCCCGCCCGCTGACGATGATCTCGAGTCGATTGCGCTGACGTCCGATCCGGGAGTGCTGGAGGTCAACCTGCCTCCGGCGGACAACTGGCCCGATTACGAGCGCATCATCCGGGGACTGTATGCCGCAGCGGAAACCGTCGGCATGCGGGGATTCAAATATCAACTGAGCGGACGCAAGGTCAGCACCGGCGGCGGCGCACACATCATTCTGGGGGGACCGGACCTGGCGCGGAATCCGTTCATTCAACGCCCTACCCTGCTCAGCAGCTTCGTGCGGTTCCTGCAACATCATCCCTGCCTTTCCTACGCCTTCAGCGGCTTGTTCACCGGTCCGTCATGCCAGGCGCCGCGCGTGGACGAAAGCGCGTTCGAATTGCCCTACGAAACCGAGATCGCACTGCGCGCCCTGGAGACCATGCCGGAACCGGGCTCGGCCACCCAGATCGACGCCATCCTGCGCAATCTGCTCATGGATTGGAATGGCAACACGCATCGGGCGGAACTGAGCGTGGACAAATTCCACAATGGCAACGCGCCCAACGGGCAAAACGGGCTCATTGAATTCCGGGCCTTTGAAATGGTCCCGGACCCCGAGCTTTTGCTGGGCGCCAACGCGCTGCTGCGGGCGCTGGCCGCATGCTTCGCGGAGAAACCGTTTACGCTGCCGTTGATCGACTGGCGCGAGGCCTTGCACGACCGCTTTGCCCTGCCCTGGTTTCTGCGCTTGGACCTGCAGGCGGTCATCGCATATGTCAACAGCCATGGCTTCGCCTTTGACCCAACGGCGTTCGACGCCCAACTGGATTTCCGGTTTCCCGTGATCACAACCTTCACCACCGGCAAGGTGCGCTGGACCCTGCGCCAGGCCTTGGAACCCTGGCCGGTCATGGGCGAACACCAGGGCACGGGCCGCGTGGTGGATGCCACGACCGACCGACTGGAGTTGCTGGCCGAAGGCATCACCCGAAGATCGGACCTCATTGCGGGGGTGAACGGCATTCGGCTGCCCCTGGTCCCGGCAGGCCCGCGCGCGGCCGTTGCCGCCATCCGCTACCGGCTGTTTGATAATCCCTGGGGGCTGCAACCGCAGATCCAAGCGCATTCCCCATTGCACATCGAGATCGTCGAGAAATCCACCGGCAAACGGGTCTTCGCGCTCGATTACCTGAACTGGAAGCAACACGGTGAACATTACGATGGGTTGCCGGACACCGACGACGAAGCCCGGAACCGCGTCGCCCAGAGGGTGGTCACGAGGCAACCCGCCGGCAGATCCACCGCCGGGTTCCGCGAGGTTCCCGGGTCGCCACACGCGCCGTTCACGCTTGATCTGCGACGTTGCTGAGGCCAGCCTCTTCCGCCTCCCCTTCGTCATCATGAAGCGCATCCGCATCCAGCACACCACGACCTACCACTACAGCGAGCCGGTCACACTCCTGCCCCACAAGCTGATGATCCGGCCGCGAGCCGGTCACGACATCCATCTGGAAAGCTCCAGCCTGAGCATCACCCCCCGCAACAGCGTGAAATGGCACCGGGACATCTATGGAAACTCGGTGGCCATGGCCACGTTCCACGAGCCCGGCAACCAGCTTTCCGTGGTCAGCGAGGTTGTGGTGAACCATTACGAGGCCGAGCCGCTCGACTTCCTCGTGGACGAGAAGGCGGTGACCTTCCCGTTCTACTTTGATCCGTCGGAACGCGTGGACCTGATCCCCTACCAGACACTCTGCTTCCCCGGGGACAGCGAGCCGGTCCGCGACTGGCTGCAACAGTTCTGGCGCCCCGGCCAGGTCATCGAGACCTACGTGCTGCTGGACCGCATCAACAAGGACATCGTCCAGAACTTCGCCTACCAGATGCGCGAGGAACCGGGCGTGCAGCGTCCGGCCGAGACGCTCCGCAAACGGGCGGGATCGTGCCGCGATTTCGCCACGCTGTTCATCGAGGCCTGCCGCTTCTTCGGATTGCCGGCGCGATTCGTCAGCGGTTACCTGCATTGTCCAGACAGCATCCAGGGACACGGATCCACCCACGCCTGGGCGGAGGTGTATCTGCCCGGGGCCGGATGGAAGGGATTCGACAACACCAGCGGCATCGTCGTGGGGCACGATCACATCGCCATCGCCGTGACCCGCCACCCGGCCGATGCTCCTCCCGTGTCTGGAAGCTTCGCCGGCACCCTCTCCGCCCCGCCTTCCATGGAGGTCCACGTGGAGGTCAGCGAA
>JALOTU010000203.1 GCA_025457725.1 Verrucomicrobiota bacterium | reverse complement strand
GACTGACACGGCTTCGTATGCCGCATCGCGCGCCCCCTGCAATGTGTCAGCCCAGGCGGTGACACCCAGAACCCGACCGCCGTTGGTAACCACCTTTCCGTCCTTCAACGCGGTGCCGGCGTGAAACACCTTGACCCGGTTGAGACGGGACGCCTCCTCGAGGCCCGAGATCAAATGTCCCTTCTCGTAACGCCCCGGATAACCGTCCGAGGCCATGACCACACACACGGCCGCCTGCCGGCTCCATTTCAGGTCCACCGCCCCCAGGTTGCCTTCCACGCTGGCCAGCAGCAACTCCAGGAGATCGCTCTCCAGCCGGGGCAGATACACCTGCGTCTCCGGATCCCCAAACCGCGCGTTAAACTCCAGCACCTTGGGTCCCGTGGACGTCAGCATCAGGCCCGGATACAGTATGCCGCGAAATTCAATCCCCTCCGCCGCACACCCCTTGAGCCATGGCTGAATCACGCCATCGGCCACCTGCTCAAATTCCGCATCGCCCAAAAAAGGCGCCGGGGAATAGGTGCCCATGCCGCCCGTGTTCAATCCCTGATCGCCATCCAACGCGCGCTTGTGGTCCTGCGAACCCGGAAAAAGCCTCGCCGTCTTGCCGTCACACAAGAAATGCAGGGATATCTCCACGCCCTCGAGAAGCTCCTGAATGAGCACGCGGCGCCCGGATTCGCCAAAGGCCTGTGCAACCAGGATCTGCTCTATCGCGGCGTCCGACTCGGATTCGGATCGGCAAATGAGCACTCCCTTGCCCAGCGCAAGCCCGTCCGCCTTCACGGCGCACCGCCCCCCCAACGTGGCGGCAAAGGCTTTCGCCTCGACCGGATTTTCAAAAGACCCCGATTTCATGGTCGGGATGCTGTGTCGCTCCATGAACTCCTGGGCGAACACCTTGCTTGATTCAAACTGCGCCGCCTTCCGGTTCGGGCCCCAGATCCGCAAGCCGTGTTGCTGGAACAAATCCACGATCCCCAACGCCAGCGGATTGTCCGGACCGACCACCGTGAGATCCACCGATTGTTCCCGGGCAAACTCCAGCAGCGCGGGCAGGTCTTCCGCCCCCAGCGCGACACACTCCACCGGCCGGGAATTGGAACTCAATCGCTCCCGCGCCATGCCGGCGTTCCCGGGCGCACACCAGAGCCGCGTCGCCATCGGCGACCGGGCCAACTTCCATGCCAGGGCGTGTTCCCGTCCGCCTGAACCAATCACCAAAACCTTCATCGTGCAGGCGAATTGAACTGCATAGACCTTCTGGTGGAAAGCCAATTGAAGTCGCGTCGTACTGATTGACGCGACGGGAATGGCTTGTGATGCTCGGCAGCCCGGAATCGACGGACCTGAACCATGAAGATTTCAAAGGCGGTGATCACCGCAGCCAACCCGCACCAGCGCACCCTGCCACTCCAGACGGTGGTGGATCAGGATGGCGAAACCAAAGCCGCGCTTCACGTCATTCTCCAGGAAGCCCTGAGCGCCGGCGTCACAGAAATCGCCGTGGTCATCTGTCCGGGCGACCAGGCCGCCTACCGGACGGCGGCGGGCGAGCTCGAGCGCCATGTGCGGTTCATCGAGCAACCGGAACCCCTGGGCTATGGCCACGCGGTGCATTGCGCGCAACCGTTCACCGGCGACAACCCCTTTCTGCTGCTCGTGGGCGATCATCTTTATGTGTCCCGGGGCAAACAAACCTGCGCCCGGGCGCTGGTGGAAGTGGCCCGGACGCAGGAGTGCGCCGTGTCCGCCGTGCAGGCCACCCACGAAAGCCAGCTGCCTTTCTTCGGCGCGGTGGCCGGCCAGCTCTCCGGCAATCAAAAGGGGCTTTACGAAATCTCGACGGTGCTGGAGAAACCCACTCCCACACAGGCCGAACAGGAACTGCTGGTTCCCGGACTTCGCCTCGGCCACTACCTTTGCTTCTTCGGCATGCATGTGCTCGGACCGGCGGTGATGGACCTGCTCGCGGGCGAACTCCGACGCAATGCGGGCGGCGCCAAAACCTCGCTGTCCGCCGCGCTCGCCCGTCTCGGTCCGCTACGGCCTGCTCCACGCGCAGCTGGCCCTCGCGCTGAGCAGCCACGACCGCGACGCCGTGCTCGCCATGCTGGTCCAACTCCTGGCCGACTCACCACGCTGACGCGCCGCCATGACCGCGTTCACCGACATCATTCAGTCCGCCGATCCGGCCGTGCGCGACCGCGCCCTGGAAGACTTGTGCCAGCCGCTCGACACCAGCGCCCTGCTCAAACAGTGCGACGCCCTGGATCATTTTCGTCGCACCAGCGGAAACCTCTATGAACGGGTGCGTGCCTTGTTCTTCCTCTACGCCATCCACCGCTTTCATCTGCCCCAAAAACTCGCCGTCCAGCCGAACACGCCCGGCCGTGCATTGATTCCTTTCAAGGGATATGAACACCTGCTGGAACGCCGGTTCCAGGAGGCCATCGACGTGTTCCTCAAGGCGCAGCGCGACGACGGCTGCAACGACGGGCTCTCGAGCGCATTGTCCGCAGCCTATCAGCGGCTGGGATTCCAGACCCTCGCCGACCAGGTCCGACGCAGCGTGCGGTCCGTGCGCGGCAATCAGTGGATGTTCCGCATGGGACATCCGGAGAATCAACCGCTGCGCATTCACCCGACCCTGCAAACCCGTGACCCCGCCACCGGCGCGTTTCCCATCCTGCGCGAATGCACCCCGGTGCGCATGGACCTCACCCACTGCGGCTGGAGCGACATTTTCTTTCTCGGCATGGATCATCCCGAGGGCGCCAGGGTGCTGAACGTGTCCATCGACCTTGGGGTTCACGGACGGGACGCGAAACCCCGGCCACCGGTGGAGGCTTATCTGCGCGTGATCGATGCCCCGGTGCTGCGCTTGGCGAGTGTGGACCTCGGCTGCGCCACGGAAATCTCCAGCCTGGCCCAGGTGTTCGACTTCGCCGCGGATTATCTCGGGCTGCTCAAGGCGGCGGTGATCGCCAGCGGCCTCATCCCCCCGGGCATCGAGGGATCCGGACAGCAGCTCGCCGATCTCCTGGCCAAGGTGGTCGGACCGGGACATGGACTCGAGCTGGTCAGCAACGTCAACAACATCCCCAAGGGCTCGCGCCTCGCCGTCTCCACCAACCTCCTGGCCGCGTTGATCGGCGTCTGCATGCGGGCCACCTGCCAGTCCCGCTCCCTGACCGGACCGATGGAGGAGAGCGAACGGCGGATCGTTCTTGCCCGCGCCCTCCTCGGGGAATGGCTCGGCGGTTCGGGCGGCGGCTGGCAGGATTCCGGGGGCGTGTGGCCGGGCATCAAGCTGATCGAGGGCGCCATCGCCACGGAAGGCGACCCGGAGTTCGGCATCAGCCGCGGCCGCTTGATGCCCACCCACCATGTCTTTTCCCGGCAGGAAATCTCGGATGAAGCCCGGCAGAAACTGCAGGATTCCCTGGTGCTGGTTCACGGCGGCATGGCGCAGAATGTCGGCCCCATCCTCGAGATGGTGACGGAGAAATACCTGCTCCGCTGCGGCCGGGAATGGAAGGCGCGCAACGAAATGATGGGGGTGCTCCACGAGATCCTGGACCACCTGCCCCGGGGCGACATCCGCTCCATCGGCCGGTCCACCACCCGAAATTTCCGTGACCCCATCCAGACCATCATTCCGTGGGCCACCAACCTGTTCACCGAAACCCTGATCCAACAGGTGAGCGCGGAGTTCGACTCCGATTTCTGGGGCTTCTGGATGCTGGGCGGCATGTCCGGGGGCGGCATGGGCTTCATGTTCGCCCCCCACAGGAAGGCCGCAGCCCAGGCCAGGCTCCAGGAGATCATGTCCGCCACCCGCCACAACCTGCGCGCGGCGCTCCCCTTCGCCATGGAACCGGTAGTGTACGATTTCGCCATCAACGACACGGGCACCTGCGCCACCCTTCTGCAGAATCACCAGGCGCTCATGCCCGCAGGCTATTACAAAATCATCGTCCCGGGCTTGCTCCGCCAGGACTGGCAGTCGCTCTCGCCCGTGCGCCGCGCGGAACTCGACACCTTCGCCGAGGCATGCCGCACCCACCCGGAACTGAGCGGCATGGTGCAGACGCTGTTCGATGTCATGCTGCCCCGGGTGCAGCGGGACGACGACGAAAGCCGCTCGCTATCGGATTTGCTGGCCGAATATGGCTTCGACCGCACCCAGCACGAGCGGATCCGGCGCGACCTCAAAAGCGGCTTGATCGGCCTCGCCCAGAATCGCCTGCCCGCCAGCGCCGTGATCGAGGATGTCCGGGAGGAGGATGTCACCACGCTGCCCGCGGAACCAACGGCGGTGAACGCCCTGCGCCAGGAAGGACTGGCGGCGTTGCAGCGCGGCGAGGTTGCCGTGGTCACCCTGGCCGCCGGCGCGGGCAGCCGCTGGACCCAGGGCGCAGGCACCGTCAAGGCCCTCCATCCCTTTTGCCGCCTGGGCGGACAACACCGCACCTTCATCGAACTGCACCTCGCCAAGAGTCGTCGGATCAGTCGGGAAGCGGGCACTTCCCTGCCACACCTCTTCACCACCAGTTACCTCTCCCACGGACCGATCGAGGAATTCCTGGCCCGGGAGAACCGTTACGGATACGAGGGCGCCGTCCTCTTGTCTCCGGGAAAATCCATCGGACTGCGGCTCGTGCCCATGACCCGCGACCTGCGGTTCGCGTGGGAGGAAATGCCCCGGCAACGGCTGGATGAGCAGGCGCAGAAAATGCAGGACAGCCTGCACGCCGCCCTGATCCACTGGGCGCAGACCACTGGCGAGGCGGGCGACTACACGGACAACCTCCCGCTCCAGTGCCTGCATCCGGTGGGACACTGGTACGAGATCCCCAACCTCCTCCGCAACGGCGTGCTGGCCGGATTGCTCCAGCAACGCCCCCAGCTCCAGCACCTCGTCCTGCACAACATCGACACGGTCGGCATGGATGTGGACCCCGCCCTGCTCGGCCTTCATCTCCGCAGCCAGGCCGCCCTCACGTTCGAGGTCATCACCCGCCGGCTGGAGGATCGCGGCGGCGGACTGGCCCGGGTCGACGGCAAACTGCGGCTGGTTGAAGGTCTGGCCATGCCTCGCGAGGAGGAGGAGTTCAACCTCCGCTATTACAATTCCAACACCTGCTGGATTCATCTCGACCGCCTGTTTGACGCCTTCGGCCTGACGCGCGACGACCTGGCGGATGAACCGAAGGTCACCGCAGCCATCCGCAACCTCGCGGCACGCATGCCCACCTACATCACGCTCAAGGACGTCAAGAAACGCTGGGGTCACGGACAGGAGGACGTCTTCCCCGTTTGCCAGTTTGAAAAGCTCTGGGTGGACATGACCAATCTCACCGGCCTGGAGACCCGCTATGTGGTGGTGCCCAGACTCAGGGGGCAACAGCTCAAAGACCCTGCCCAGCTGGATGGGTGGTTGCGCGATGGTTCCGCCGCCCATGTCGAGAGCCTGTGCCATTTCAGCTGAACCCCCCGCTCCTCGCGAAGGCAAAGGTCTGATCGGCACTCCGAAAACCCCGGGGAAACATTGACCCCGCATCAGTCTCTGCTAAACAGAATGACCTGTTTGCAAACGCCATGGCCCATCCCCCGACCATCACCATCAAACCCGGCGAAGCCGACCGCATCCTCGCCGGCCACCCCTGGATTTACAAGGGCTCCATCCTCGACGTCAGCCCCCCGGCCGGCGATGGCGATGTCGTCCACGTCAAGGACCATCGCCAGCGCCCGCTTGGCACCGGCATCTTCAACTCACATTCCAAAATTGCCGTGCGCCTGCTCTCCCCCGACCCGGTGGTGCTGGATGAGGCGTTTTTCAAGGATCGGATCGGATCGGCGCTGAAGCTCAGGGAGAAACACCTGCCCGCCTCCACCTCCTTTCGCGTGGTCAATGCCGAGAGCGACTTCCTGAGTGGGTTGATTGTGGACAAATACGAGGATGTGCTGGCGCTGCAAATCTCCGCTCTCGGCATGGACCGCTGCAAACCGGCCATCATCAGCGCCCTCCAGGCCCTGTTCCAGCCGCGCGCCATCGTGGAACGCAGCGATGTGGCCTCGCGCAAACATGAAGGGCTGCCGGAATCCAACGGCGTGCTCATCGGCGAATTGACCGGGCCGCTGACCATTCAGCTGAACGGCATCCGCTTCGAGGTCGATGTGCTCGGCGGACACAAAACCGGCATGTATCTCGATCAACAGATGAATTATCAGGCCGTGGCCCGCTTCGCCGGGAAAGCCCAGGTGCTGGACTGCTTCAGCTTTCTGGGCGGGTTCGGATTGCACGCCGCCAGGGCCGGAGCGGCACACGTCCACATGCTCGATCAAAGCGAGGAGGCCGTCGCGGCCTCCCTGCGCAACGCCGCCGCCAACGGTCTGGCCTCGGCTTGCTCCGCCGAGGCCGTCAATGTCTTCGACTGGCTCAAAGCCCAGACGCGCGTGGGCGTCAACGAAAAACTCGTGCCCAAGTTCGACCTGATCGTGCTCGACCCCCCTTCCTTCACGCGGAATCGCGCCTCGGTCCCCGATGCCTTGCGCGGCTACAAGGAAATCCACCTGCGCGCGCTCAAGCTGCTCAAACCCGGCGGGACACTCGCCACGTTCTGCTGCTCCCACCACGTGAGCACAGAACTGTTCCAGGACGTGATCCTCGCCGCGGCGTTCGACGCGCGCAGGGTGTTGCGCCGCGTGGCCACATTCTCCCAATCCCCGGACCACCCCGTCATCCCTTCCATTCCGGAGACGGAATACCTGAAGGGCTTCGCGTTCGAGCTGGTGCGATGACGGTCAGGCAAGGGGCGCGAGTCTACACCAGTAATTCGCGCTGCCAGTTCATGAGATCCGGCGCGTGCTGATCCCAATCCTGGGCCAACCGGGCCAGATCGGCGCGGCTGGCAATCAGTGTGGGATCCAGTTTGAGCCGATGCGCTTGTTTGTCGCGGCGCCGCGACAGTTCAAGAAATCGTCTCCGCTCGACTTCGTTCGGACGATGGAAGGTGTGCTTGAAGGGCTGGGGCAGATCTGCCCTGGCAACGCCCAAACCCCGCCGCACGGCATGGATGGCCCCGCCACGCCGGCGCTGCGAAAGCCCGCGCGGGAACAAGGGTTCAACGGCACCCCCCTCGGCCGCGGCAACCGAGATCTTCAGCAGGGTCTCATGCGCCAGGACAAAGTACGGGGGACGGTTGGCGGCCACCGCCTCGGATTCCCGCCAATGCCAGAGTTCGCGCAACACCGCCAGCGCCCGCGGCGCCAGGACCGCGCTGCCTTT